>CAZHEW010000383.1:0-1118 GCA_964531815.1 uncultured Verrucomicrobiota bacterium | reverse complement strand
GGTCTCCCGCAGCAACTCTGCCCGCTCAAAATGGGGAGTGATGAGGGAAACGAGGGGCATCTGCGGAAAATGCTGAAACGCTGAAAGGCTGAAACCGGAAATCAGAGGTCAGTGGTCCTGTGGTCCTGTGGTCCTGTAGTCCTGTGGTCCTGTAGTCCTGTGGTCCCGTAGTCAGTGGTCAGTGGTCAGTGGTCCCGTAGTCCCGTAGTCTCTTTCAGCCTTTGCACCATTCCTTGGACCCACGATTCGGCCAGATGGTTGGTGACGTGCTGCCGCAGGCTGCCGCGATGATCTTCGCACCAGAGGCGCTGCACGAGCCGCGGGGCGCGAGAGTCCGGATGGACGCCGCCGGTGCCGAAAAACATTTCCACCGCGCCACGCATCACCATCGAGGGCACAAACTCCTGATCCAGCCCGAATTCTCCGTAGGGAAACGCGAAAGCCCGATAGTCCAGGCCGAACTGTTTCACCAGCTCATCCATGCTTACCCTGGTTTGACGAACCTGTTCGTCCGCCGGCAGTCCGGCGTACACCGGGTGATCAATGCTGTGCGCGCCGAGGGCAAAGCCGGCCTGCAAGAGTTCCCGGCACTGCGCGCCAGTCAGGTACGGCTGCTCGGTGGCCAGCCATTCCGCCGGATTGAGCTCGAGCAGCGCGGACAACTGTCCGATCAGCGGATGTTGCGGTTGCCGGAGCCGCAGCAGCGCCTCGAGGCTCAGCCCCGCCTCGCACAACCGCGCCTCAACCTCGGCCCGCTTGGCCGGTGCCGCCCGCCGCATGGCCTCCGCGATCAGCCCCAGATGATCCTCGAAGAAGATGCTCTTGTTGTCCAGCAGGCTGGTGGTGATGAAAAAGGCGGCCGGAACCCCCTTGCGGCGCAGGATCGGGGCTACCACCTCGTAGAGCTCGCGGTAACCGTCATCGAACGAGAGGAAGAATCCCCGGGGGCAATCTCGCTTTCCCCGGGACCAGGCAATCAGGTCGCTCATGGACACCGGCGTGCCCCAGCGCAGCCATTGGTCAAGGTCGGTCTCGAATTCCCGCGGCGATTTGACGGGATAGCGCGGCCCCCACCAGGACGGCGTTTGCGCCCGGACACAGTGATAGAGCGGACAGAC
>CAZHEW010000382.1:0-3707 GCA_964531815.1 uncultured Verrucomicrobiota bacterium | reverse complement strand
ATGACGGCGTGGCCCGCTTTGACGGCACGCGCTTTGTTTCCTTTGGCGAGCGGGAGGGCCTGCGGGGCGGCTCCGTGCGGACGCTCTACGAGGACCGTCATGGCGCGTTTTGGATTGGAACAGCCAGCAGCGGCTTGACACGGTGGCAGGATGGCCAGGCGGCCACGTTCACGACGGGCGAGGGGCTGCCGTCTGACTCGATCACGGCACTGGCTGAGGACGGGGACGGCCGGCTTTGGGCGGGCACGGAAAAGGGGCTGGCCTGGTGGCAGGACGGGCGGTGGGGAGCCGCGGGCGCGGCGGAGCAATTCAAAGGGCAGCCGGTTGCGTTCCTGAGCGGAAACGGGGAGGGTGCCCTGTGGGTGGGCGTGAAGGGCGCGGGGGTTTTCCGGTGGCAGGATGGCCTATTCAACGCGTTGCCGGATGCCTCGGTAGCAGCCTTGCTGCGGAACGCTCATTGCCTCCTCGAGGACAAAGCGGGGCGAATCTGGGTCGGCGCCGGCGACGACTTCGTGCTGTGCCGGGATAGCGGCCAATGGCGGCGCTACCGGATTCCGCGGCACCTGGCCAGACCCTACATCAGCGCCCTGGTCGAGGAACCGGACGGAACCGTGTGGGCCGGATCGGTCAGCGAGGGGTTGTTTCAATTCAAGGAGGGCAAGCTGGCGATCGTCAACGCCAGCAGCGGGCTCCTGGACAATTCCGTCATGGCCCTGCTGGTTGACCGGGAGGGCAATTTGTGGGTGGGCACTGGTGCGGGCTTGAATCGCCTGCGGCGGAGCAACCTGCTGGTGTTTGGCCAGAAGGAAGGACTCGGCTATGGCGCGGTGCAGGGGTTGGCGGAGGTCGCGCCCGGCGTGATCTGGGCAGGAAAACCCAACGACGGCCTGTATCGGTGGCAGGGCGGAAACTTCCAGCGCCTCTCTACGGCCGATTTGTCAGGGCGCTATTCGGAGACCATGTCGCTGCTCCTGACTCGGGACGGGACTTGCTGGATGAGCGGGGCGGGGGGCGTGTGGCGATTCAAGGATCCGAAGGATGCGCCCGGGGAAGTGGAGCTGGCGGCTCTGCCGGGGCTTAACGTCATCGCCCTCGCGGAGGCGCGGGATGGCGGCGTGTGGGCCGGCACGAAGGAGGGGCAGGTGTGGCGGTTGGAGCGGGGCGATTGGCTGGCCCGGACCAACTACTGGCAGTCCCGCCCCGTCACGGTCCTCTTGGAGGCTGGCAATGGAACCATGTGGATCGGCACCGACGGGGACGGGCTTTGCTTCTACCAGGGCGAGACGCGCGCCCACTTTGCGAAAGGAGGCGAGCTGTTGAGCGACTCGATTCGCGCGCTGCACCTGGACGCCGACGGCACGCTCTGGATCGGCACCGCGGGCGGTGGTTTGAGCCGGTGGCGCGACGGGCAGCTCAGCACCGTCACCGTCCGTGAGGGGCTTCCGGATAACACAATATCGCAAGTCCTGGAGGACGACTCGGGGCGGCTCTGGCTGGGAAGCAGCCGGGGCATTGCCTGTGTCAGCAAGCAGGAGGTGGACGAGTTGGTCGCGGGCCAAACTCTCTCGCTGTTTCCGCAGGTCTATGGCCGGGGGGAGGGGATGCTGTCGGAGGAATGCACTGGCGGCTTTTGTCCGGCCGGCCTGAAGACCCAATCAGGCCAGCTCTGCTTTGCCACACTCAAAGGCGTAGCCGTGGCGGCCCCGGTCGCGCCGGGCGCCGGCGCTCCGGCGCCCGCGGTGGTGTTGGAGGAAGTTCTCATAGACGGGATTGCCGCGGACCTGCGGCCGGCCCAGGCCGCGGGGCACACCAAAGGTCCGGGCCGGGCCGCCTCCTCGCCGGAGATGGAGCTAACCGTCGGGCCGGGCAGACATCGCGTCGAGTTTCGCTACACGGGCTTGAGCTTGAGCTCGCCTGAGCGGGTCCGGTTTCGCTACCGGCTTGAGCCGCTCGAGTCAGAGTGGGTGGAGGCCGGCGCGCAGCGGGTCGCCCCCTACAACTACCTGCCGCCGGGCAGATACCGCTTCCACGTCATCGCGTGCAGCAGCAGCAGCGGCGCTTGGAGCGAAGCTGGAGCCAGCCGGGTGCTGGTCGTGCTGCCGCGTTTTTGGCAGGCGTGGTGGTTCATCGGTCTGGCGTCGCTGGGGTTGCTGGCGCTGGTCGGGGGGGCCGTCCGCTTGGTCGAGAAGCGCAAGCACCAGCGCCGGCTGAAGCTGCTGGAACAGGAGCGCGCCCTGGAGCACGAGCGGGCGCGCATTGCGCAGGACCTGCACGACGATCTGGGCTCCTCGCTCACCCGCATCTCGCTGCTGAGCGACCTGGCCCGGGCGGACCGTGACAACCCGGGGCAGGTCGAGACTCACGCGCAGAAGATCTCCCAAACCGCCAGCCAGACGGTGCGGGCGCTGGAGGAAATCGTCTGGGCCCTGCGGCCGGGCAGTGATTCGCTGCAGAGCCTGGTCGAGTATATTGCGCACTTCGCTACCGAGCTGTTCGAGGGTGACACCACCCGTTGCCGCCTTGATCTGCCGCAAGACCTGCCCCCGCGCTTGCTGCCGCCCGAGATGCGGCACAACATCTTTCTGGTGGTCAAGGAGGCGCTAACCAATGCGCTCAAGCACAGCCAGGCGCGGGAGGTGCAAGTGCAGGCCAGGGCCACGGCGCGGGCTTTGGAGATTGTCGTCCGGGACGACGGGCAGGGATTCGAGGCGGAGGCTCTGCCGTCGGCGCCGGGCAGGCGGCACGGCCTGGGAAACATGCGCCGGCGCGCCGAGGATATGGGGGGGGCGCTCACTGTGAAAAGCGCGCGCGGCGAAGGAACTACGGTAAGACTGGCGGTGACTTTTCCGGCTTGAGCCGGCCCGCTGCTGGCCGCACATTCATGCGGTGGTCAAGGCGCCGCGTGCCGTGTCACAGTAGGCGTGTGAGCGCCAGACTTGCAGACGACATGCCGATCAAAGTTGCGATTGTTGACGATGACGATGGCATCCGGTCCAGCCTCGCCAGCCTGATCCGCCGCGCACCGGCTCTGCGGCTGGTGGGTGACTACCCTGACGCCGAGGCCGCCCTGAAAGACATCCCGCAACGGCCGCCGGATGTGGTGTTGATGGACATCAACCTGCCCGGAATGGACGGCGTGGAATGTGTCCGCCAGCTCAAGGGCAGCCTGCCCGCCGTGCAGTTCCTCATGCTGACGGTTTACGAGGACAGCGACTCGTTGTTTAATTCCTTGAAGGCCGGGGCGAGCGGCTACCTCCTTAAGCGAACCGCGACCACGCGGCTCCTGGAAGCCATCCGGGACGTGCACGGCGGAGGTTCGCCCATGACCCCGCAACTGGCGCGACGGGTGGTTCAATACTTCTCGCGGACGGTTGGGGGGGATGACCCGGTTTCTCGCCTGACTCCGGGGGAGAGAGAATTCCTGGAACAGTTGGCCAAGGGCTACGCCTACAAGGAGATCGCCGACCGGATGGGTATCAGCATTGATACGGTGCGCAGCTATGTGAGGACGGTTTATGAGAAGCTGCACGTCCATTCCCGGACGGAGGCGGTGGTGAAGTACTTGAGGGGGTGAGATCGTGGTCGCAAGACCGGTGGCGGCGCCCCGGCCTCCGCCAAGCCAGGCGGATCTTCTGCGCCCCGCGAGCTACCGCCGCGTTGACTCACGGGAAAACCTTACCGAAGGCGGGGGAGGTTTTCGTATGGTT
>CAZHEW010000381.1:0-3709 GCA_964531815.1 uncultured Verrucomicrobiota bacterium | reverse complement strand
AAGGACATCGAGATGTTCTTGATGCCGACCTTGCTTAGCGACACCAACCTGTTCCTTTGGGTGGATTTGGAAAGCCCAACACCCGAGGAATCGAAATATGTGCTGGAGGAGGTCTTCCATTTTCACCCGCTGTCCATCGAGGATTGTGTCACGGCGAGTCCTTCGCCGAAGGTGGATGAGTACTCGCCCAAGGAAGGAGATTGGTTTACGCCCTACCTTTTCATGGTGATCCACGCCGTGGACTACAGCCGCAAGGATGGCGTTTTCGCCACCAGCGAGCTGAACTTCTTTCTCGGCAAGAATTTCCTCGTTACCTACCACGACGGCCCGCTCCGCAGCATATCGCAAACTGAAGAGCGTGCGGTGAAAGCCATCACGAATATCGGCCGGGCGCCCGATCGCGTGGCACACACCTTGTTGGACTCCATTGTGGACAACTACAAGCCGGCGTTGGACGAGCTCTCTCTCGAAATTGCCGACCTCGAACAGCAGGCGCTCCAGCATCCGAGCCACCATATCCTCAACAAAATCATCCAAGTCAAAAGAGAGGTCCTGCACCTTCGCCAGATCATTGGCCCGCAGCGCGAGGTGCTGGCCCGCTTTGCGCGCGGAGAGTTCAAACTCATTCGCGCCCACCTCGTCCCCTATTACCGGGATGTGTACGATGCTCTCTTCCACATTTCTGAATTGGCGCAGGGTTACACCGACACGCTCACCGGCATCCTGCAGGTCTATCTGAACATGTCGTCCAACCGCACGAGTGAAGTTGTCAAGCTGCTGACGATGATCACCGTCATCACCACACCCATGATGCTGATCGGCACCTGGTACGGCATGAATTTCGAGCACATGCCGGAGGTGGATTGGAAACATGGTTACACAAGCGCCGTCATGGTCACCGTAATGTCCACTCTGGCTACCTGGTGGTATTTCAGGAGGAAGAAGTGGCTCTAACAGCGCCACTTCAGTTGCGTCGTTCCCTGGACCGCATCGCATCGGTGCGCCTGGGCAATCGGCGCTGGCAGTCCGCTTCTCGTCTTGACCCGCAGCCAAGTTGGGCAACTCGCGCAATTCGGTAAGCCTTCGCTGCCATGCCCGGTAAATCCAGTTTCCTCGATAAGGTCTTGCCTCGCATAGGACGGCTGGACGAAGCCGGCCTGCAGACTGTGGTCCAGCGCCTGGCGCGCGAACGCAGTTTCCTCGAAACCCTCTTCAATACCATCGAGGACGGGGTGCTCGTTGTGGATGAGGCTGGTCGCATCGTCTATTTCAACCAGGCCGTCACCCGGTTCCTTGGCCTGCAGCCCAACGTTGAGAACCAGCCCATCACGGATTTCATTCCTGAACTCGAATGGGAGAAAATCTGCCGCTTCGACCACGCCGGCGGATCCGGTGTCGTCCGGCACGAGTTCGAGGTTCACTATCCGCGTCCGCGCTTCCTGCGGCTGTATGCCGCGCCGCTCGACGGCGAGGCCGCCGGGAGTGCAGGGGTTGCTCTGATTCTTCACGATGCCACCGAAGCCCGCCAGAAAACCATCGAGGCCATCGAAAGCGAACGCGTCCAGGCCCTGACCTTGCTGGCCGCCAGCGTCGCCCATGAGATCGGCAACCCCCTCAACGCGCTCCATATTCACTTGCAGCTCATGGAACGCGAACTGAAGAAGCTGCAGCCCCTCGCCCAGGGCCCGGTGCCCGTCAAGTCCGGCTCCAGCCATCGGTTGCGCGCTCGGGGCCAGGCTCCGGTTGATGAAAACACAATCCGTGATCTTGTTCCCAAGCTTGAACAGTACCTCTGCGTTGCCCGCGGCGAGATCAACCGCCTCGACTATATCATCACACAATTCCTGCAAGCGATCCGACCGAGCCTGCCGCAGCTCAAACCCGCCTCGCTCAACGACGTCGTCAACAAGACCCTCGAATTGCTACAGCCCGAGCTGGACAACCGCGGCTTGAAGCTCCGCACCCGTCTGGCCTCCCAACTGCCCCTGACCCCGATTGATCCGACCCAAATCCAACAGCTCTTGGTGAACCTCATCAAGAACGCGCTCCAGGCCATGACCCGGGGCGGCACCCTTACCCTGCAGACCGGCGAGGGAGCCGATGGCGTCTGGGTCAGCATCGCTGACACCGGCACCGGCATCGCTCAAGAGCAGATCAACCGCATCTTTGAACCCTTTTACACCACCAAGGAAAAGGGTACCGGCTTGGGCCTAATGATCGTCCAGCGCATCGTTCGTGCCCACGGCGGCCACCTCGAACTTGAAAGCCAGATTGACCGCGGCACCACATTCCGAATCTGGCTACCCCTGCACGAGCGCAAACCCCGCCTTCTCGAAGCCCCGCTGCATGACTAGCCCACCCCCCAAGGCACAGGGTGCGGTTGAGCCTCTCCATCGCTTGAACACCACGCTTTCGCCCTGGTCTTGCGTGGTTTGGACAACCACACCTGGAAATTGCGCCGGAAATCCACTCAGGACAGGGCAAGAACGCTACCGAAAGAGGCTAGAACCTTGGCCGGAGATGCCCCTTGCTCGTCTCGTTTGCCATCGGAGATAGGCCATGGTGGAGCAACCGGCGGGCTTTGCCGATGACGTGATCCCACTGGAAGGCCGGGCCGGGGTCCACCTTGTTGGTCTGAATGTGGAAATGGCCGAGGACGCCCTGGTATGCTTCCAGTTCGCCGTCCGGCAGCTTCTGGAGAATGAGTTTGCCCGCGGCATCCCGCGGGTAGTCGCATTTGATTTTCGGCAGCGCCTTGCAGAGCGCGGCGGTGAGTTTGATCAGGGCCTGGTATTGCTGGGGCGTAAAGTCGTATTGGATCAACTCGGTGCCCTGGACTGTGCCGGTGACCGGCTCGGACCGCGCGGGGTGGCCCACAAAGCCTTTGGTGCGGATGCCGCCGTCGCCAAACTGTTGGGGAATGGTGACGCGCGTCCGGCCGTCCGGCTCTTTGGCATACCATTGCGCAAAGGGATTATTGCCGCTGACGGGATAGGCGCCCATGTTGGCGATCTCGATGCCGACGGAGCGGTTGTTGGCCGAGCTGGCATGCCACGCGCGCTCTTTGATATCCAGTGTCTGGTAAATCGTACCGTCCAGGTCGAGCATGAAATGGACGCTCAGGTCGCGCATGTCGTGCAGAATCTTGAAGCACTGCCGGCTCGTGCCACAGACGTCATAGTGAATGACAAACTGGTCCACGACCCGCTGCAAAAGCGGCAAGTCCCAGCCGCCACCACGGATCCGCTCGATCTCCTCGTCTGAAAGTCCGTGCCGGCGCAGGTTGTAGCGATTAGGCGAATCGAGGTCCTTGACCTCCGTATGGGAGGTCTCCCAATCGGACTTGTCAATCGGGCTGAAGCGCCGCTCGACACGGTATGCGTCGTAACCACCAGGGTCCATCCAGGTCACGACCCGCGCCCCGGTATGCACAAATCGGCCGGCAACCACGATTTCATCTCCTTTCCGGGGCGCCAATGTGCCGGGCCTGGGCGTGGTGGTGCAACCGACAAAGAGAACGGCCAGGAGATTGAAGCTGACAGCCAGGGGCGCCCACAAGAGGTGAGACTGGCGGGGCACAGAATCTTGCATTGATGGCATGCGCGTATTGTCTTGAGAGCGGCTCGCGGGTCAAGTTCAACCACCCGTTTTGGTACGCTTCTCGCTTGCTCCTGCCTGGATGACGAAGACTTTTGCAGCGCTCAACGAC
>CAZHEW010000380.1:0-3714 GCA_964531815.1 uncultured Verrucomicrobiota bacterium | reverse complement strand
GGCAGCCGGTGGTCGGCCAGGGCGACAGGGGGCCGACCACCGGAACGCCAGCGCGGGGAAATTCCTGCACCTCGAAGAGGTGCCAGAGACGCGAAACCCACAGCATCGCAGGAGATGCAACCGGGCCGATCTTCGCCCAGCACTCTGGCATCCCTTCAGGATGCATCCGAATCGCGCGCCCAGCTCACCGGTGGTCGTTCCCCCCTTTGCCCCCGAACGACACACCGGCTACCTTCTGCGAACCCTTCGGGTTGAGGGTGCAGGAACACTTGGTGGTCAGGCCTGCGCAAACAACCTTCCGTGCCGTTTGGCCCGGATGCGTCACCGGTTGTCCAGGGCTTCGGCTCCGTCCAGGAGGAATGCTCTCTGCCGCTCGGCATCGTAGGTCCAGGCCCGCAGCAGGAGCGATTCTCTGGGCAGATTGGTCAGGCTGCACACCATCTGCCAGCCGGAATAGAAATAAGGGTCCTTGCCCAGCAGAATCCCCAGGTCAACCCGCGGGACGCGGTCTCTCATCAGGCCGAAAAGCCTTGGCTCGCCTCCTTCCATTTCCCATGTCAGCAAGACGGCGTCGGCCTCTCGCTGGCGGGAGGGCGAGACCGCCCAGCCCATGAGCAGGAGTTGAGTGTCGCTGATCCGGCGCGAGGTTTCGAGACGGCCAGGGGCATCCTCAGCGGGCTGCGGCGGGTGCTGAAAGAGGTTGGTGGGGTGGGCTGCAAACGGCGGGGGAACCAGCAAGCCGAGTTTTTCCAGGGAGCGGACCATGCGTTTGAAGTTGTCGTAATCCGGGGCGAGCAGCTCGTTAATCTGGTGCTGGAGGGGAATGACGTTGACGAAGGCCAGGCAACTCTTGCCGAGCACGCGGTAGCTCCAGGTGCTGCGCATGGCCCATGCGCCGGCGGGGAACGCCAGCGCGTGCAGCACGCAGAGGGCAGTTCCAGCCAGGGCAAGCGCGCCCAGCACCCGCCCGCGCTCTCGGGGCGCGCTCCCCCTCCGCTCCAGCCAGCGGAAGGCCAGCAACGGCAATAGGTGGATGACCGACACGGCCAGGGCCATGGCGAATATCCCGTACCTGGAACTCAGCGCCTGCTCGGCGCCGAACTGGGTGGCGCGCGTGCTCGCGGCCAAGGCTGCGCTCAGGACCGCATACCCGCCGATGGCCAGCCACGGCCCGGTCTGGACAACCAGCTCCCAGTCGGCTCGCAACCGGAGAATCCGAAAGCCCGCGACGAGAAACAGGGCGAACAACAGGCAGCCGATGATCGCGGCGGCGCTACGGTTGTTTGCCGCGCAGCAGGAAGTACTCGTTGTAAGGGTGGTCGTCCGTGATGCAGACGGACGGGTCCGGGTGGAGGATGCTCGCGACGGGCACTTCCTGCAGGAGCACGGCCTGCAGACAGGCCGCCAGGTCCGCCGACGGGTTCCATTCCAGCAAATCCTTCCGGGCGGGGGCGGGCAGCCGCGCGGCGAACTGGGCGGCGTCCAGGTTTTCGATCGGCTGCATGGAGGCCAGCATGTGGTTGCCGTAGCCTTCGACACCACCCCAAACCCGCACATAGGGGAATGAATCGCACAGCGACCGCAGGATGGCGTAGCCAGCCATCGAATCCCCGCCGGGATACCAGGCCTGGAGAATGCCGCGGGGTTTGAGGCGTTGCTTGGCCAGTTCATAGAATTCCCGCGAGTAGAGCAGGCTCGAGCCGGCGGCCTCGACCGGCGGCGGCGGGTCAATGATGATAACGTCGAATTGGTCCCGGGTGCGCTTGAGGTAGCGCCGGCCATCATCAACAACAATGCGGCCTTTGGGATCTTGCAGGACGCGCGCCGCGTCGGCGTGGAAGAAACCGAAGGCGTCCTTGACGCTGGGCACCAGCTCCACGGCGGTGGTCTGGAGGCCCCAGCTCAGGGCCGAGCGATAGCTGGTGCCCATTCCAAAGCAGATCACCAGCGCGGATTCGGACGGGCCCTGGTGGAAGGCGAGCGGCAGATGGACCATGAACTTCGTAACGGGCGTGAGTGTGGTCATGCCGAGGCCGTTCACGCAGAGAAGTTTCTGAAAGCCCTCGCCATAAGTAAGGACGGCGGCCGCGTAATCGCGCCGCACAACGGCGTGCTTCTCTGTTTTCAACACCTGGTCCTCGTAGCTCCTGGAGAACAACAGCGCGCACGCCGTCACCGCGCCGGCAGCCAGCCCGAGGCCGAGCCGGCGCCGGGCGGGCAGGGAGCGGCAGGCGAGGAAGTAGAATCCGAAGAACGGGAGGCCCAGGAGGAGCAGGGCCGCGCGCTCGCCCATCCACGGCAGCAAGGCGTAGCCGGCAAGGAGCGGGCCGAGGATGCAACCGAGCACGTTGAGCGCGTAAGCCTTCCCCGCCGCCGCCGGCGAACCGCCGGCGCATTGATCCACCAGGCCCGGCGTCAGGTAGCCCAGCACGGCGCAGAACGGACAGATGCTGGCCAGCACCAGGACCACGCTGAAGGGATCGGCGGCGTAGAGCCAGTTGGCTTTTACCCAGCGCGGGTCATTGACCAGGATGGGCAGGAAGGCGGCGGCGCAGAGCAGGGCGAGCAGTTCGGCCGTTGGCCGCGCGCACCCGGCCGCCAAATGCCGCCGGTAAAGGAGTGAGCCCAGGAACGTCGCGGCCAGGTAGGCGGCAACGACCAGCGCAAACGAATAGACCTGCGTCTTGAGCACCGGCGTGAACGCGCGAATCCAGACCACCTCCATGGCCATCGAGGCGAAGCCGGTCGCGAAGAGCAGCCACGGGATGAAGGATGAGCGTTGAGGGTTGGGGGCTGGCGGTTGCGCGTTGGCGGCAGTCTGCTCGCGGCTCACTTGGGACTCCGCACTCCGCACTCCGCACTCGCCGCTTCCTCGGCCCAGCCACACGCTGATGGCGGCGATGAGGAAGTTGCCGGCGGCAGCCACCCAGAGGGTGTGCCGGAAGCCGAGGCATTCCACCAGCACCAGCGCGGTCAGCAAGGTGCCGGTGGTGGCGCCCAGCACGTTGGCCAGGTAGAGAAAGCTGAAGCTCTCCGAGTTCAGCGACTCGCGCTCCCGCACGTAGGCCATCATCAAGGGGAAGGTGGCGCCCATGCAGACGCACCAGGGCAGGACGGAGCCGGCCAGGACCACGGCGGAGAAGAACAGGTATTCAAGCGAGTCCGCCTCGCCCAGCGCGAGCAGCCAATGCTGCCCCAGCCCGAAAAGGGCCGGGACGGCAAGGGCGCCCAGGCCGATGACCAGTTCCGCCAGGGCATAGAAGCTGATCGCCGACAGGCGCGTCCTGGCCGCCAAGACGCCAATCCACCGGCCACCGGCCCACGAGCCGAGCGCGAGTCCCAGCATAAAGACGGAGATAACGACCGACAGCACGGGGGTGATGATGCCGAAGGACGCATAGGCCAGGCGTGTCCAAACCACCTGGTAAAGCAGGCCGCAGAAGCCCGAGGTAAAGAACAGAAAGAAGATCAATGGCCGGCTCACGCCTATGGTATTATTCATGTCACTGGAAATCGAACAGTAAAGGCCGGAGTATGGGCCCAAGCGCGCCCGTGTGCAAAGGCGAATTGGGCCGTTCCAAATGGGCGCATCAAGCTCGATAATCCGTTGGCGGGGCGCCTCTCGGAGGCGGCTGCGCGACCATGGGCGCTTCGGCGGACAGCGCGTATGCATGAAAGCGAGCGCAAGCTGGAAAGACGGGGCTAACGCAGATT
>CAZHEW010000379.1:0-3723 GCA_964531815.1 uncultured Verrucomicrobiota bacterium | reverse complement strand
CCGCATTGATGTCCCCATCGGGGCCGCTACTGCCGCCTTCAGTATAGGACGCGCGATCAATCCGCTTGCGGACGGTGTAGACATTATTGTCAGCGGCTGCGTGATACAACTGCACCCCGAAGTCCCAGAAGTTGGCGTTGTCCTCCACCGTCGCGAGGGCAAAGGAGAAGCGCGCGGTGTTCGTAGCGTAGTTGCGCATGGTGATCGTGATCTCATAGATCGCCGGATTGGTCGGGCTGGCGCCGGCTGTTCCCAGCGCCGAGGCAAAATTGAAGGGGTTAACGCCATTGGCCGACAGAGTGAAGCGCCCAATACTACTTTGCTGCCGGACCCGCAGTTGGTTGTTGTTAATGCCAAAGAGGTTAGTTGACCGTTCGGTGCCTGTCTGAATGTATCGGAGGTTGGCTGCTGCCGTGCCTCCCAGGCGGGTTGTGGGCGGGTTGATGCCATAGTTCACTCCGTTGCCCAGGCCGAAGCCGGTGGTGGAGGTGCTGACGTCGTAATTGTCGCTAAGGATTGTGGTTTGGCCGTAGGCGGTGCCAACGACGGCAAAGGCCAGCAGCAACGCGGCCAAGGGGAACAGGGTTCTTTGTTTCATATTCACATTCGGTACGGTTGAGGTTTCTAGTTTGCAGATCGCACGGCAGAGTCTTCGCGGCTCGCAAGGCAAAGCCATGCCTCAGTCTGCATTAAGGCTAAGCCGAAAGGAGCAACTTGGGAATACCCGCAAATTAGGGTAGCGCGGCTCCGTCCGCGCATTGTCTCCCGGATTGGGTGATCACTGGTCCCCACGGTCATTCCTTCCGCAGCCGGAAGAACGAGGTCTGGTCCCCCGCGGCGGGCGCGGTCACTTCCAGCCACTGCATCGAGCCGTGGGGGGTGGTGACGCTCAACGGCCCGCCCGTGCCATTGGTCACGGGCGACCACGCGGCCAGGTTGGTCGAGAACTCGGGCCAGACGGTGATTCCAGGCTGCGCGGTCCAATAGAGCCGGGCTTTGGTCCCTCCGGGCGGCTGCAAAAGCAGCTCAGACAGGCTCAGAACAGGTTTGCGGCAGACGACTCCCCCGCCAGCGCCCCCGGTGACGGTCAGTTGCAGGTTGTCATACCACACCGGCCCCTCATGGGCGGCGACATCGAAGATCAGATACCGATCCGTGGCTGAGCTGGCGAAGCGGAAAACGCCGGTGTTGACCGTCGCGCCGTTGACCAGGATTTCGTACGACGAAGCGTAATCGGTCAGGTTGGCGTTGAAATCCACCACGCGCACCTGGATCGTGACGGGCGTGCCGATGGGCAGGCCGTTAATGAGTTGCGCGTTCACGTCGCCGTCGCCGCTTCGGGAATCGTCATCCACCCGCTTGAAAAACCCTAGACCGCCCGCGCCATCAGTGCCGATCTGCACACCTAGGTCCACATCGCCAACCGGCAGGTTGCTGGCATCCGCGAGGCTCAGGGACATGCGTTGAGCGTAATTGGTGCCGACCATGCTAATGGTCATCTGCACCGACAACTCATACGTCCGGCCGGCCAGGAAGGGGCCAAAGTTGAAGCCGCTGATTCCGTCCGGAGAAAACTCAAACCGCCCGTTGCCGTTGCGGGGAGCGACCGTCAGCCGGTTGTCCGCAATGCTGAAGTCGGAGGCCTGGCGCCCACCCGTCCCGCCCAGCCGGTACCCCATCAGGCTCCCGGCTGCCGCGCCGGTCAACCGCCCGCCAAGCTGGTAATTGACGCCGGCGTTGGTCCCGAAGCCGGTTCCCGGCGAATTGCCGCCGGGCACTTCATAGGTGTCCGCAATCACCAGGCCCGCGAAATTGGTCGTGGCGCAGGAGTAGGTTGGGCCGACATTGCCCACCACGATTTGGTCATACCAGGTCATCAACTGGGCCTCGAGGTTGGTGACCACGCTGGCATAGGCCGGCTGGCTCACCAGGTTGTTGGCTTCGGCATGGTCCTGCGGGAGGAGATACAGCTCGCGCTGCGACCCATCCGGGTCGCGCATGAACTTGTATTGGCCGTCGCGGATGGCGAGCTTCGGAGAGGTGGTTGAGATGGCGGAGACGGTTCCGTATTCCCAGTGCAATGGGCGCACGCGGGAGCGAGTCGCGCCGCGGAACACGTCGCTCATGTCCTCGCCGGCGAACGGCGCGTCGGGCAGCGGAATGTCCGCCAGCGCGCAGTAGGTGGGGAGCAAGTCCAGCGTGGAGACCACTGTGTTGGAATTCACCAGGCCCGCCGGCACCGTGCCGGGCCAGCGGATGATGAACGCTTCGCGAATGCCGCCCTCGTAGAGATTGCCTTTGCCGCCGCGCAGGCCTCCGTTGCGATTGAGGAGGGTCTCGAGCGCATCGTTCGGGGCGCCGTTGTCGCCGACCACTACGATGAGGGTGTTGGCGCCGGCGCCCAGCGCGTCAACCCCCTGTACGAGCCGGCCGATCTGCTTATCCAGATTGTGCAGCTCGCCCAGGAACAGTTTGCCGGTGGTGTCGGTGGTGATGTGGTCGAAGTCGTTCTCCTGACCGGGCGGCACGTTGTAGGGCGAATGGGTGTCGTTGTAGGGCACGTGCACGTAGAAGGGCTTGCCGGCATTGACGGCGTTGGTAATGAACGAGAGCGCGGCCTCGGTGTGGTTGCTGGCGGCCTCGTACCAATACACGTATCGGAACGTGCCCACTGTGGCATCTTCGTTTTGCTGCGACAGGCTATTCGTGCTGCCATCGTTATTCCGATAGAGCAGGCGGTTGCCGTTGCCCTCGAAGGCCACGAGGGATTCGTCGAACCCGTAGGCGCTGGGCGGTGGCGCGTCGTTGACGTCGCGCCCGTTGCCCATGTGCCACTTGCCGAACTGGCCGGTCCGGTAGCCGGCGCGCTGGAACAGCCGCGGCGCGCTCACCGTGTCGGGCTGGACCCAATCCACCATGTTCCGGGCGGCGTTTTCGCTCTTGCTGTTCAAGAAACTGTAGATGGCATACCGAGCTGGTTCGATGCCGGTCAGCACCGCCGTGCGCGAAGGCGAGCAGATGGGAAAGGCCACATAGCCCTGGGTGAACCGGATGCCTTGCGAAGCCAGCGTATCGAGATTTGGGGTGATCGGTCCGCCCTGCTTGGTGAGGACCGGGTTGCCGTAGCACGAGAGATCCCCCCACCCGCTGTCGTCAATGAAGACAAAGAGGATGTTGGGGCGCTGTGCGGCGGTAGCTGGAGCGGCGAGCACGGCCAGAACGATGAACGAAGCGGCGATGAGCTTAAGCAGTTTCAATCGGCTGCAATACTAACGCCAAAGAATGCCTCCCGGGAATACCCGCAAATTAGGGTAGGAAGGCACGGGCTCGCCCGCGCGGGGCAGGGGGGCTTCAAGACCATACCCGCCAACAAATAGGGGACCGCTGCAAAGCGGTCCCCCGATAAGAGACTTCAGAATCGCCAGTGTTAGCGGCGACGCCGGATCAAACCAATAACCCCCGCCAGGAGCCCGAGCGCCAAGCTGGAAGGTTCCGGAACGGCAGCTTGAATAAGCGTCACGGAGAAGTTGTCGTAGGTGACGGAAGAGTCATTCGCCGCAGTATCCCAGCTAAGGTAACGGCCGGGTCCGTCCAACCTCCACCCGCTCGTCAGGGACGAATCAGACTGGGTATCATAAAACCAAGACAACCCGCCATCCTGTGAGACCTGCACCCGCGAGTTGAAAGTGGAGCTCTCCGCGCCCGCGTCCGTTATCCGAATCA
>CAZHEW010000378.1:0-3724 GCA_964531815.1 uncultured Verrucomicrobiota bacterium | reverse complement strand
CCGAGTCGTCCTACCGCTATGAGCGCGGTGCGGACATCGAGATTTGCGACTGGGCCAGCCAGCGGGCGGCGCAGTTGATCCTGGAAACCGCGGGCGGCACGCTGGCCAAAGGGCTGGTGGATGCCTACCCGCAGCCGTTTGCGCCAAGACAGATCACCTTGCGCCACGCGCAATGCGACGCCGTGCTCGGGGTGACGGTTCCCGTCGAGCGGCAAATCGAATTCCTGCGGCGACTGGAGCTGAAAGTTGAGACGACGCCCGGCGGCGCAACGCAGGCGACTGCCTTCCGCGTGCCATCGTTCCGCGTGGATCTGAAGCGTGAGATTGATCTCATCGAGGAAGTTGTCCGCCTTTACGGTGTGGACAAGATTCCCGCCACGCCCCCGCGCGGCGCGGTCGGCGCCAACCCCTACGATGCCGTGCACGACCTGCTCGCCGATGCCCGTCGTATTCTGACGGGCCTTGGCCTGTTCGAGGCGCAGGGGCAGACACTCATTTCAGACGCCGCGGCTAAGCTCACACATGGCAGCGCGATGGTCCCGTTGTCGAATCCGCTGAGCAGCGACATGAACGTGCTGCGGCCAAGCCTGCTGCCCGGGTTACTCGACGCGCTGCGCCATAACGTTAGTCACAAGACCTATGACATCGCCTTGTTCGAGGTTGGCCGTGTCTTTACCGAGAGCGAAGGCCAGCGCCGCGAGGAGCGCCGCGTGGCTCTTGCCCTGACCGGCCAGCGCAACCCGCTCTTCTGGAGCGGCGAAGGACGCGAGGCGAAGTTTGACATCTGCGATCTCAAGGGCCTGCTGGAGGAATTCCTCGATCAGTTTGGCGTGCGCGGAATGAACTACTCGCGCCGCGCGGAGAGCACAGCACTCTTCCTGGAATCCGCCACCGTTCACCTCGGCCGATTCCAACTTGGCGAGTTCGGCCAGCTATTGCCGCCACTGGCCCGGCAGTATGACTTGCGGGATGCCGTGCTGCTGGCCGAATTGAACCTCGACCTGTTGCTGGCGCGCCGCAACCCGGCCAAATCGTTCCGGCCGCTGCCAGCCTTTCCGGCTATCCGCCGCGATATGGCGATGATCCTGCCCGAGGCGGCCACCCATGAGGGCATCCTGCAGGTGATTAAGCAGGCCAAACCCGCGAACCTGGAGACGGTGGAGTTGTTCGACGTGTTTCGCGGCAAGAATGTCCCGGCCGGTCAAAAGAGCATGGCCTATGCCTTCACCTATCGCCACGCCGAGCGGACGCTCACCGACGCCGAAGTCAACGCCGCGCACGAGAGGCTGGTGGCCCAGTTGAAACAGAAGCTGCAGGCGGTGGTGCGAGAGTAAGCGCCCCGCATTTGTTCATGGCGAGGCAAGCGGCTGGGTGAAGACGGCCCGGTGAATCGGGGTGGGATAGGGGGCATCCGGGCCTTTAGCGTCGGCCCACAGGATGCGGTTCAACTCGTCCTCCGGCGCGCAGTCGTAGTCGCGGAAATTCATTCGGGCGGATTGCTTGGCGCCAGGCGACTTCTTAGTATTCTTGGCGTGCAGATTCACCTGGGGCGTGAGCGGCTTGAAGGGCGTGGCCACGGGGACGTTGGTGAAGCAATTGAACATGGGGGTTGCTCCCGCATCGTACTGCGTCAGCGGCGGGAGCCCCAGGATAAGCTCCATTGTGCGTATCATGCTGGCCGTCGTATAAAGGGTGCTGTCCACGAAACCCCGTTTGCAGTACGGGCTGATCACCAATCCCACCGTCCGATGCGCATCCACGTGGTCCGGACCGTTCTGGGCGTCGTCCTCAATGACAAAGATCGCCATTTGGTTCCAGAACCTGCTGCAGGAGGCGGCTTCGACGATTCGAGCCAGGCCGATGTCATTGCTTGCAACGCAGGCCTCGGGCGTGAACGCGCCGGGGGTGGTGCCTCGGGTGTGGTTCTCGCCAAGGGACATGATCATGAAACGGGGCAACTCTCCGGTCCGCTCAGCCTGATGGAGGTCTTCGATCCACCCTTTCACGCGATCCATATCGCGCCCGGCCGGCCAGCGGCCGCGGTTGGCGGAAGGCACCAACCGCGCGCCTTCACCGTAGCACTTGTAGCTGACCCCGTGCCGCCGGCACAGATCCCACAGATAGCCCGCTGAGGGCGTCTCCATTTCCGTGTTGCCCGGCAGCCGCCCGTGCCCGGAGTAGGACATGATCCAGGAGCGCTGCCTGTAATCGGTCGCAATGGCCGCATCGCACCAACTGTGGCCGTCGGCGCTGACCTCTCCGTTGCAGTAGAGGTTGTCGAGCAGCACATAGTCCCGCGCCAGTTGATGCTGGTTGGGGGTGACTTTCTCGCCATAGATCGTGAGCGCCGGGGCGCCGTTGCCGATGGGTTTGCCGGCGGCGTCTTTCATGTCGCCCAGGACCTGGTCATAGGTGCGGTTTTCCTTGATCACGTAGAGCACGTACTTGATGGGGCACGGCTCGCCAACCTTCTGGGGGATGACGCTACCGGCGGGAATGGGCGCCCGCTGGAGCGCCTCGGGCGTATAAGGCGAGTTGCGCCGGACCTGCTCGGTGTAAGCGGCCATCTGCGCCGCATCGGGCCGGCTGATGAATGACACCGAGCCCTGGAACAACCGCGCGAGGTGGTCAAACGCCGGCGGTTGGGACCGCTTCGCCCGGGTGTTGCTCCGGGGGGGGTAGTTTGGCTGGGAAGCCAGTCCTTTGCCGTTGCCGACGAACAGCGTTTGATTGTCCGGGCTGACGCATACCGCGCTGGGATACCATCCAACCGGGATGAAGCCATCTACCACGGAGACCGATTCGCGGTTGCGCCGGGCGCCTACAGACAGCGCGTTCGAGATGTCCACCACCATGACGCTGTTGTTATCCGCATTGGCGACGAAAAGTGTCTTGCCGTCCGGCGATATGGCCAGGCCGCCGGGCGTGCTGCCCTCGGGCGCCCCCGGATAGAGCGAAGTAGAGATAATCTCGCGCGCGGTCTCCGACACCCGGCGCTTCAGGTTCGCCTCCGGCGCCGGTTTCTCCACCGTCTGGGTCTGGATCACATGCACGGTGTTGTCCCCGCTGCACGCGACAAACAACCGCCCATCCAGCGCCAGCACGAGGTCGTTGGGCCGGATGCCGACGGAGATGTTGCGCACCCGCCGCTTTTGCTGGGTATCCACCACGCTCACGCTCCGGCTGCCCCAGTTGCTGACGTAAAGATGTCGCCGGTCCGCGCCGAAGACGCACGAGTGGGGAAACTCGCCCACGCTGACGGCGGCCTCCAGCGCAAGCGTCTGCGCGTTCAATACCCACACCTCATCATTGGCTTCATTGCAAACGTAAACCTTGCCTGTCGCCGGATGCACGGCTATGCCCGCCAGAAACACCGCCCCCGCGTTCGGCGACGGCCTGACGAAGCCGGCAGGCTCGGCCTTTCCATCAGCGTATTTGAACACGCTGACCCGGCCGGAGTCGCCGCCCGACACGAAGATGCGGCGGCCATCCGAGCTGAAGGCCAAGCCGTTCCAGATCTTCGGCAGCGGCAGAAACTGCGTGACTTCGCGCGACTTAATGTCCAGCAAGCTCAGGCCGGTGTCGTTGAAGCCTGCGCTGGCCGCGAGCAGCATTTTCTTGTCCGGCGACACCACCAGCTTGAGGGGCAGGTCGCTGATCCGCACATGTTCGCCGGCAGGGGTGACGCCCCAGCCATTGAACAGCAGATTCTCATTGGGCAGCA
>CAZHEW010000377.1:0-3748 GCA_964531815.1 uncultured Verrucomicrobiota bacterium | reverse complement strand
CGCTCGATGCGCGCGAGGTAGGCCTTGCTCTCGACGTACTTGGACTCAGGCGGATTCATCCTGACCCCGACAAGTTATGAGCGCCTCCGCTTGCGTGCAACCGTGTTCTGCGCCGCCGGCGCCGCCAGCACAGACGCCGAAACCCCCGCGTTTGGGTCGAGACGGACGCCTCATGGACACCCCGGCGAGGCGTCCCCGCCGGCGTCATTCCTTCCCCTTCCTCTGCTCGGCGAAAAAGTTCTGGAGCAGCGCGCGGCATTCCGCTTCGCGCACGCCGCCGGTGATCGCGCAGCGGTGATTGAACGTTGGGAACTGCAGCAGGTTCAACGCGCTGCCGGCCGCGCCCGCCTTCGGATCGCTTGCGCCGTACACCACGCGGGCCAGGCGCACGTGCACGATGGCCCCGGCGCACATCGGGCAGGGCTCCTTGGTGACGTAGAGCGTGCAATCCGTTAACCGCCAGTCGCCCGTCGCCTGTTCGGCCTGCGTCAACGCCAGCATCTCCGCGTGCGCGGTGGCGTCTTTGAGCAGTTCCACCTGGTTGAAGGAGCGGGCAATGATCCGCCCCTCGCGCACCACGACCGCGCCGACCGGCACCTCCTCGGCCGCGTAAGCCCTGGCGGCCTGGCGCAGGGCCTCGCCCAGGAAGTAATGATCGCTCTGCAGGTCAATAACGGGCTCGTCAGGCATGAGCAACCCTCGACTCTTCCAGCGTCCACGCGTTGCGTCCGTCCGGGTAACAATGGCAATGCGCGGCGAAGAAGCCGCCGCGGTGCTGCCAGAACCAGGGCCAAATGCGCTCGCGGTCCGTCTGCGGTATGTTCAGCCCTGACAGCGCGGCGCGCGGGAAGAACTGGAAGCGCCCTTCCCGGTGTGCGGGCGGCAGGGAGGCCAGCCGCGGCTGGACCTCGAACAGGAACATCAGCCAGTGGCTCTGGCCCTGGTAACCTTGCTCGCTGGCCAGACCGGTCAGGCGCAGGTCCAGGGGTGAAAGGGTCAGGCCGAGCTCTTCCTGCGCCTCGCGGCAGGCGCAGGCGTAGGGGGATTCCCCTGTGTCCGTATGGAGTTTTCCGCCGCAAGGGCTCCACAAGCCCCGGTTGGGTTCCTGCGCGCGCTCCAGCAGCAGAATTTCATCGCGCTCGTTGAAGCAATACAGCAGCGTCGCCACTTTGTAGGGCAGTCTCATGCCAGCACAGTTCAGGATTTGCGGAATCGCATCACGCAGGAAACCATCCTAAGCACTGCCGCGATCGGCGGCGAATTCTTTCGTCAGGCAAAGAAAACTCTTGTTTCCGCGCCACGCTTGGGTAGTTTCCCAACCCATGAAAGTTGCATTTTACGGCCATGTCCGTCAGTACCATAACATCAAGTCGGAGATTGATAAGAACATTAAGACCGTTCTGGAGAGCGGCCAATACGTCATGGGCCCCATGCTCAAGAAGTTTGAGGCCGAGTTGGCTGCCTACCACGGCACCAAGTATGCCGTCGGCCTCGGCAACGGCACCGACGCGATCTGGATGGCGCTAATGGCGCTGGGTATCGGCCCCGGCGACGAAGTCATCACCCACCCGAACACCTTCTTTGCGACTGCCGAAGCCATTTGGATTGCCGGCGCGACGGCCGTCTTCGTGGATTGCTGCCCCGACAGCAAGTGCATCTGCCCGGACAAGATCGAGGCCGCCATTACGCCCAGGACCAAAGCCATCATCCCCGTCCACCTTTACGGCCAGTGCGCCGATATGGTGGCCATCAAGAAGATTGCCCGGAAGCACAAGCTCAAACTGATCGAAGACAACGCCCAGGCCATCGGCGCGCGCGGTCCGAAGTTCCGGATCGGCCACCTCAGCGATGCCGCCACCACCAGCTTCATCATCCAGAAGAACCTCGGCACCTTCGGCGACAGCGGCGCGCTCGTCACCAACAACGCCGACATTGACGCCAAGGTGCGCAAGCTGCGCAATCACGGCTCGAATGCCCGCAATGTCCACAGCTACGGCTTCAACAGCCGCCTGGACGACCTGCATGCCGGCATCCTGAGCGCCAAGCTCAAGCACATTGACGAATACAACGACGCCCGCCGCAAATGGGCCGCGCGCTACACCAAGGGCCTTAAGGGCTGCAAGACGTTCGACCTGCCCGTTGAGCTGAAGGGCTATCACCACGTCTTCCACCTTTACGTCATCGAGGTGAAGAAGCCTGAGTGGCGCGACCAGTTGGTGGATTACCTGGTCAAGAACGGCGTGGACGCCAAGACCCATTACTCGATCGCCATCCACAAACAGTCCGGATATCCGTGGGGCAAGAAGGCCCGCATCGTCGGCAGCGTCGCTAACGCCGAGGCCAACGCCGCCTGCTGCGTGAGCCTCCCGATATTCCCTGAACTCACAGCCAAGGAAGTGGACTACGTCGTGGCCAAGGTCAAGGAATGGGATGCGAAGTACGCCGCCCAGGCCCCCGCTGGCAAAGGGCCCGCTCAGGCCGGCACCTGCTGCTGCTGCTCCTGCAAGTAGCCATCAATTGAACTCTGAACGGGCGCCGCGGGATTTTTCCCGGCGCCCGTTTGCACAAACATACCTTCCCGAACACGCATCACGTTTCACGCTTCACGCATCATCCCTTATGACCAAATACTCCGTCCTCGTCGTCGGCATGGGCAAGCGCGGCATGCACCACGCCACCGCCTTCAATGCCAACCCCAAGTTCCAGGTCACCGGCATCTGCGACATTGACCCGAAACGACTCGATGACGCCGCCGCCAAGCTCGGCCACCCGCAAAAGGGCACCGACGCCGCGGCGCTGGCGAAGGCGGTGAAGCCGGCCGTCTTCTGCTTCTGCACCCTGCCCAACCTGCGCACACCGATGATCAAGGCGGCCATTGACGGCGGCGCAAAGCTCATTGCCTTCGAGAAGCCCCTCGCCCTCACCAGCGCCGAGCTATTCACCATCCGCGACCTGCTCAAGCAGTCCGGCGCCAAAGCGGTCGTCAGCCACCAGCACCGCTACGGCCCGCACTACCAGAAGGTAAAGGAGATCATCGCCAGCGGCGCGCTGGGCCGCGTGCACACCGTCTATGCCAGCTCGCCCGGCTGGATGACGCACATGCTCTCCCACCTCATTGATTACACCTGCTGGTTCAACAACTACACGCCCGCCGCCTGGGTCCTGGCCCAGGCTGCCGGCCGCGCCAAGCTGGGAGACAATCACCCCTCGCCCGATTACATCGGCGGCTTCGTGCAATTCGCCAACGGCGTGCGCGGCATCTACGAATGCGGCGCCGGCGCGCCCGACCAGCCGGAGGTCGCCAAGTGGTGGGGCAAGAACCGCATCGGCGCGCAGGGCACCGAGGGCTTCGCCGAAGTCCTTACCAACGGCGGCTGGCGCGCGGTGACGAAGAACGGCGGCTGCCAGAGCGGCGACGGCGCGATGAATTACGACCACGACATGCCGCCCTACATCCAGGAAATGGCCGACTGGCTCGACAACCCCCAGAAGGTCCACCAGTGCAATTTCGACCACGCCTGCCTCGGCGCCGAAATCATGCTGGCCATGCAGCGCAGCGCAGTCGAAGGCGCCCAGATCGCCTTGCCACTGGCCGCCGGAGCCGATGAGCAAGCCCTGCTCAAGGCCAAGCTCGCCGATCGCCCGGTCCTTGTCTCCTGCGAGCAGAACAAGAAAGAATTCGGGCTGGCCTAACCCCCCGGCTTACCCCGTCTGCTGGACACCTCTTGCGCGGACCGCCGTCTAGGCG
>CAZHEW010000376.1:0-3777 GCA_964531815.1 uncultured Verrucomicrobiota bacterium | reverse complement strand
TGGAGGGCAACATCCAGGGGAACAAGCCGGAGGAGAAGATCATCCGCTTGGAGGCTGAGATCGCCAAAGCGCCCAAGGAGATGGTGCCGCTGCTGGATACGCTGCTGGCCGATTGGTATTGGCACTACTTCCAGCAGAACAAGTGGCGCTTCATGCAGCGCACCGCCACCGCCACCCAGCCCGGCAAGGACTTCACTACCTGGGACCTGCCGCGCCTCTTCGATCGAATTGACAAGCAATTCCAGAAGGCCCTCCTCGCTGGCTTGATCCTCAAGACCAACCCGATCAGCGCTTGGGACGACCTCCTGCCCAAGGGCACCATGCCCGACAGCTACCGGCCCACGCTCTACGATTTCATCGCCTACGAAGCCCTGCAGTTCTACACCTCCGGCGAGCAAGCCGCCGCCATGCCTGAGGGCACCCTCGAACTCTCCGCCGACAGCCCCATCCTGGACAGCGCGGAAGAGTTCCTGGCCTGGAAGCCCGAAAGCTCGGATGCGGTGCTGTCGAAGCTCAAGGCCATCCGGCTTTACCAGGACCTGCTCCGCCTCCACCTCGAAGACTCCGTCTCGCGCATGGCCTTTGCCCACGCCGACCTGGAGCGGCTGACCTGGGGCTGGAACGCCGCCTTTGGCGAGAGTAAAGACGCCCGCTACCAGGCCGCGCTGGAAAGCTTCATCCGCACCTACGCCGACTTCGACATCTCCGCCCTGGCCCTGGAGCGCGAGGTGCGGCTGCTCCAACAGCAAGGCGATCTCGCGGCGGCCCGCAAACTCGCGCTGCGCGGGGCGCAGACGTTCCCACAATCGCCCGGCGGCAAGCTCTGCCGCAACCTGGCCACCGAGATCGAGACCAAGTCCGCCAGCATCACGACCGAGCGGGTGTGGAATGCGCCGTGGCCGGACATCAACGTCCGCTACCGCAACGTTGGTGCAGTCTATTTCCGGGCGATCCCCTATGCCAACTGGGCCGTCTTCTTGGAAAAGCGCCATCATAGCTATGAAGGTTTGAACGAGGAGGAACGCCGGGAAATCCTCGCCCGCAAACCCGCACTGGAGTGGTCGGCCAAGCTGCCGCCTGCTACCGACTACAAGGAAAAGACCTTCGCCTCACCCGCGCCCGACAGCCTCAAGTCGGGCTTTTACTTCATCGCCGCCAGCCACGACCCGAAGTTCGGCGAGACGGACAACGTCATCTCCATGACGGACGTCTGGGTGAGCAGCCTGGCGCTGGTGACACGGACGCGCGAGGGAAAGATCGAAGGCTTCGTCCTCCAGGCCAATTCGGGCGAGCCGATCACCGGGGCCGAGGTGTCGGTTTGGCATCTCGACAACCAGGGTAATCGCGTTACCGACCCCACGCTGAGCACGGATGAGAACGGCTTCTTCTCCCTGAAGCCGTCGCCCAATCGGGGCTACCTCTTCCGGGCGCGCCACAGCGGCCAGGAGCTGGCTACGGCGGGTGACATCTGGTCCTCCGACTGGCAGCGGCGGCAAACGCGACGCCCGGAGGCACAGACGGTCTTCTTCACCGACCGCGCGATCTATCGGCCCGGCCAAACCATCCAATACAAAGGCATCTGCCTCTGGCTGGACCCGACCAAAGACAACTACGAGGTGCTCAAGAACGAGGAGTTGACGGTCGTGTGCAAGGACGTCAACGGCAAGGAGGTTGCGCGCCAGAAGCAGCGCGCCAATGACTACGGCTCGTTCGCCGGCAGTTTCACCGCCCCGCGTGATCGGCTCATGGGCGAGATGTCACTGCAGGTCGAAGGGCGTGCGCAGGGCATGGCCCAGTTCCGAGTCGAGGAATACAAGCGACCGAAGTTCGAGGTGACACTCGACGCCCCTAAAACGGCGGCAAAGCTGAGCGAGAAGGTCAGCCTCACCGGCCACGCCATGAACTACACCGGCGCCGCCGTGGACGCCGCGGCGGTCAGCTACCGTGTGGTGCGCGAAGTGCGGATGCCGTGGTGGTGGGGCTGGTGGCGCGGGGGCATGCCGCACAGCCAAAGCCAGGAAATCGCCCACGGCACCGCGCGGACTGGGACCGACGGCTCGTTCACGATCGAGTTCACCGCCAAACCGGACCCCAAGGTGCCGGAGAAGGACGAGCCGACCTTCGTGTTCCAGATCAACGCCGATGTCACCGACAGCGCGGGCGAGACGCGCTCCGCCGACCGTGCCATCCGCGTCGGCTACACCGCCCTCGAAGCGATGCTCAGCGCCGACGACTGGCAGACCGACGGCAAGCCCGTCGAGTTGAAGTTGGAGACCAAGACGCTCGACGGGGAGCCGCAGGTGGCTGAGGGCAATGTGAAGGTATATGCGTTGCAGGCGCCGGCGAAGGTTCAGCGTCCGCCGCTGGGGGGGGCCGAACCCTGGCGTCGCCGCGGGGAGTTCGGAGCCGAGGATGCCGCCGACGACACACCCGGCAAGGACCTGTCCAACCCGAACAACTGGCCGCTGGGCAAGGTGGTGGCGGACAAGGGCTTCACGACCGACACCAACGGCGTAACGACGCTGTCCTTCAAACTCGCCGCGGGGGCTTATCGCGCGGTGGTGGAGACGCAGGACCGGTTCGGCAAGAAGGTCACCGGCAAGCTGCCTTTGCAGGTCGTGCAGCCCGAGGCAACCAAGCTGGGCATCCGGATTCCAACAATGCTAACGGCGCCGGATTGGGAACTGCAGCCCGGGCAGGAGTTCATGGCGTTGTGGGGGACCGGCTACGAAAGCGGGCGGGCGTTCATCGAGATCGAGCACCGCCACCAGATGATCCAGCGCTACTGGACCAAGGCCGGCACCACCCAACAACAGATCAAACTGGCCGTCACCGAGGCGATGCGCGGCGGCTGCTTCGTCCACGTGACTTACGTTCGCGAGAACCGCGCCTACCTTGAGTCGCGCAAGATCAGTGTGCCGTGGAAGAACAAGGACCTGGAGCTGAAGTGGGAACACTTCGTGTCGAAACTCCAGCCCGGACAGAAGGAGACGTGGACGCTGAAGCTGAGCAAACGGAGTAATGGAACCACGCATACTCCATCACTCCAACACTCCAACACTCCCGAGCGGTTAGCAGCGGAGTTGGTCGCGACGCTTTACGACGAGTCGCTGGATGCCTTTGCGCCGTTGAGCTGGCCAGGGCGCTTTTCGGTGTTCCGCGAGGAGAACTCCTTCACGCAGTCGCAGTTCGCCAATGCGCCCACGGCGTTCCAGCCGGTGTTCGGGGGCTGGCGCCGGGCTTATGAAAGCGTCGAAATCTCCTATCGCCGCTTCCCGGCAGACTTGACTCAGAATCTGTGGGGATACCGCTATTTTGCCCGAAGCAGGGGCGTCGCGATGACGGCGCTTGGTGGTGTCAGAGACACGGAGGTGGCCCAAGTGGCACCAGCTTCCGCCGGCATGCCGCTGGAATCACCGGCGCCTGGAGCCGCGCTCGCCATGAAGGCGCTTGGGGAGCAGTTAGGCCGAGAGGCCTCCAGCGACAAGTTGGATGTCGCGGGGGCAGGTGGCGCGGCCAAGGAGCCCGCCGCGCCAAAGCCCGACCTGGGCCAGGTCGCCGCCCGCAAGAACCTGAACGAGACGGCGTTCTTTTTCCCGCAGTTGACTTCGGATTCCAATGGCGTGGTGCGGATGACCTTCACCATGCCCGAGGCGCTCACCAAGTGGCGCTTCCTCGCCTTCGCCCACGACCGATCCCTGCGCAGCGGCCTGCTCGAAGACCACGCCGTCACCGCCAAGGACCTCATGGTCCAGCCCAACCCGCCGCGCTTCCTGC
>CAZHEW010000375.1:0-3777 GCA_964531815.1 uncultured Verrucomicrobiota bacterium | reverse complement strand
AGGGAGGGTCCCCGCTTTCGTAGTGGCGGCTTTCTGCCCCCTCGATATGGGTTTGGTCATCAGGATCAATCCAGTCAAAGATGGAGTTGGCTAGCGAAGTTGATTCGCCCGGACTGACGCCCATCAGGTTCAAAGCCTGGGGCAGGATTTGCTGCAGAAGAGGTTCGGGGGAGTTGATGTTGAACTTGCGTTCCAGGTCAATGATTGTCCAGGTGAAGGAGCCGCGCCCGAGGGTTATGGTCTTTTGCACCTCGCCGATGGGGTTGTTCGTAGGGCCCAGGATACCGAATCCGGTTGCCCAGGGCTGATCGAGGCTATCGTATGGTTGGAGCGGGTTGAGCAGTGAATTACCCAGAACCCAGCGGGCATATTCGACGCCCGAGCGGCCCAGCCATTCCAGTTCGGCCTCGCTGTTGGCATTGCGGGCCAGCTTGGTCTCCACCCTCATGGAGTAGGCAAAGCCCGCCGCCAGCATGCTCAGGACGGTGATGGAGATCATGACGATGACCATGGCGATGCCGCGCTCGGAACCGTGGGACAGGCTGGCAGGAGGCTTCATGGCAATCTACCGCGGCGGCATGATCGGCTGGTTGAGCGGCGGATTCATGGGCTGATTGATCGGCTGGTTGATGGGCTGATTAGGCGCCATCGGGCCGCCTACGCCGCGAGGCACTTGCCACACAGGCTGCACGGTCACCGCCGGCAAGCTGATAATGCGCGTGACCTCTTCGGTGATCCGCGAGGAGTGGGGATTGTCCGCCAACTGGAGCGTGATCATGACCAGCGCGGGCAGTTGATTGGTCTTCTGCTCCCTCCACTCATCCACCCAGTCGGGGGGATTCTTGTCCGTCGCCCAGAACAGCATTTCAAAGCCTTTGACATTCCTGGCCAGCACAACGGGATGTTCTTTCTCATCGCGGTCAATCTCCATGACCAGAGGATTCTGCCGCAACACCAGTTGGCGCCCGCCGTCGGGCGCGGGCTCGACCGAGAAGGTGACGCGGCGGACATCCAGGTCTCCAAACTTGCCGCTGCGCGGAAAGGACTTGGACAGCCGGGCCACGAAGCTCAGGTAACCGTCACTGCCGTTTTCAGCGACGAAGTAGTAGAGCGGAAGATTGGCGGCAAAGGACTGCGCCGAGCCCAGCGAGTCCTCCAGGACGCGAACCGTGATGCGGGCGCGCTGCGCCGAGGCGGCGGCATCGAGCCCGGTCTTGGACGCGCGCAGGATCGCGGTCCAGCTCGAATAGATCGCGGCGAGGATAAAGGAGAATATCCCGATGGCGATCATGATCTCCACGAGGGTAAAAGCCGAACGGCCAGGCGTGGCGGAGCCGGCCCGACTTGGAGATGGGCGCCGCTGGCGCCAGGAGGGAATTCCGGGTGTGCTCATAGCGGCCCTCGTTTTGGCGAATCCGGGCGGAATAGAAAGATACTCATCGCATCCACCGGCTGCTGCATGCCGCGGCGGAACACGAAGATGTCCACCTGGAACAAGCCGTTGGTGGCCGCCTCGTGGATTTCCGCCTCCCAGGAGTAACCGGGATACAACTTGCCGAAGTCGCCGGACTGCGCGCCTTCGTAGAGCTTGTTCGTGTTGCCGACTTGCGCGGCGACCATGCCGGCATCCAGCTCCGCGCGGCGCAGGCCGCGAGCATTGCGCAGCAGGTTGCTAACCAGCGCGAGAATGGCGAAGATGGCCATGAAGAATATGGCCCCGGCGATCATGACCTCTAACAGGGAGAAAGCGGACCGGGAGCGCCGGGAGCGGATGGGCGTGGCGCGCGGGGCGTTGGGCGTATCGCCATTCAGCGCGTCGCACCCGTGCGTTCGCAGGCGGCAGTTCATCGGCGCATCCACTCCCGCAGGGGATCACGCACGACACTAGCCAGGCCGGTCGTGATCTCCAGCTCGATGCCCATCCGATCGCGCCCGTCGAACAGGATCATTCGCATCTCGTCGGAAACGCCGTTCGGGTAGAACCGGATTCTTGCTTCCTCCACGTCATTGAATTCGATGCCGGACATATTGATGTCCAGGGTTTCCATAATTATCTCCTCGGACAGTTGGGCCGAGAGGCCGCTCCCGGACGTTGGCGACGCGTTGGGCACGGCTCCCCCGCCCTCTTCAGCCGCCGGGCGTGAGGGCGCGGCGGCGCCGGCTACCTCGACGCGATTGTATTTGGGGTGCAGAATGACCTCGACGACCGCTCCCTGCATGATAGCGCGGGCACGGGCGTGGCTGCACACTTCCACCACGTCGCTGACCGCTTTGCGCATCGGGGCCTTACGCCAAACCTTGTAGATAATCGGCGCGCTCATGGTCATGACGATGGCCATGATGCCGACGACAATCATGAGTTCGATGAGCGTGAAGGCGCGCCGGGAATGCAGAGTGCGGAATGCGGAGTGCGGAGTGCGGAGTGCGCGGCGCGTGGGGCGCTGGCGGAGCACGTGCCACGCACCACCGGCCGCTGTCTGCGGGTTTTGGACTGTGGACCCGTGGCTCATCAAGTCAGCGCGCGATATTGGCCGTCATGGCAAACATGGCCGAGAGCACGCTTAACAGGAGGAACCCGACGCCGACGGCCATGACGATGATCAGCACCGGCTCGATCATGTTGGTCATGACGCGCAGGGCGATGCTTAACTCGTTCTCGTAGGTGTCTGCGACATTCTTGAGAGCGCCCGGCACGTCGCCGGTATCCTCGCCGATCTTGACGAGGTCCACCATAAGCTGGGGGAATATCTTGCTGCGCGCCAGCGGCTGGGCGATGGTTTTGCCGTCGGTCACCTCCTCGCGGGTCTTGGCGATGGCCTCTTTGACGATGGAGTTGGGGATGATCTGTTCAGTGATTTTGAGCGCCGTGAGGACCGGCACGCCGTTTTCCAGCAGGGTGGAGAGTGTGCGGGCAAACTGGCCGAAGATGTTGAGTTTGTCCACCTTACCGAAGATCGGGGCATGCATTCGCCAGTGGTCAATCTTGCGGCGCCCCTCTTTGGTGGCCTGGAACCGTTTGAACACGATGACCGCGGCGATGACCACCGCGAGCATGAGCCACCAGTAACCCGAGAACACATGGCTGATCTTGACCAGGATCTGGGTCATCATCGGCAACGGAACCTTCATGTCCTCAAAGATGGACATGAACTTGGGCAGCATGTAGCTCATGAAGAAGAACATGATGCCAATGCCCACCACCGATACGAAGGCCGGATAGACCAGCGCGGAGGAGAACTTTGACTGCACTTGCGCAAACCGCTCGAAGTGGTCCGCCATGCGCCGGAGGACTTCGACCAGGGCGCCGCTGGATTCACCGGCCCGGACCATGTTGACGTACAGGTCGGAGAAGATGCGCGGCTGCTTGGCCATTGAATCGGAGAGGCTCCGCCCCTCCATAACGTCCTGCTTAAGGGCCTTGCTGACATCTGCCGGGATGCCCTTGGATTCCAGGTGCGTCATGCTGTTGAGCGCGACGGTCAGCGGCATGCCTGAGCTGAGCAGATTGGCCAACTGCTGGGTGAAAGTGCTCAGTTCCTGGAGTTTCGGTTTGCGCTTCCGGGCCATCACCGCCCGCAAGGTCGGCGGCAACAAAGCGCTCCATTCCCGCTTGCGGCTGTCGGGCCTCTCGGCACCTGCGGCCGCCGCCCCGCCCTTGGACGCATCTACTGCGACCGGGAACAGCCCCAGGCGCTCGATTTGCACCAGGGCCGCCGAGCGATCGGCAACCTCCAGCACGCCTTCAACAACTTCACCCGTTCGGCGGCGCGCTTTATA
>CAZHEW010000374.1:0-3778 GCA_964531815.1 uncultured Verrucomicrobiota bacterium | reverse complement strand
TGAAGAAACGACATGGATTAACCGATCCAGTCAGGGGCTCTTCCGCACGGGCCATTCGAGGACTTGCCCGCCAGCGAGCAATTGCGCGCGCAGCCGGGGGTAGCTCAATTCCTGCGCCGACACCCGGTCGTCAATCGCCAGGCAGGCGGCCGTGGACGCCGACTGGCTGAGGACCATGAGAACCGGCTCCATGCGGATGCTGCTGAAGGCGGTGTGGCTGGCGGAGAGGGCGAAACAGACAAACAGGTTTTCGCACTCGCCACGCTTCGGGACGATGGCGCCATAGCCGATGGGGTACGGCCCAGCGCCGCCGCGGCCAGCGGCGGTCTTGCCTTCGCGCGCGACCACGCCGTCTTTCACAATGCGACGGATTTCGTGCGTGTCGGTCGCGTAAGAACCGAGCCCGACCGGGCAGGGGGCGACCTTCCGCCCGAAGGTGTGATGCTCCGTCATGACCAGGTCCGAGACCATGCGACGCGCCTCGCGGATGTAAAGCTGGTGCGGCCAGCCGCCGGTCTCGGGAAACTCATCGGGCGGCAGGCCAAAACGGCTCATCTCCGCGCGCAATTTGACTGGCACCCGCGGATCCGTGGCCAGGAAATGCAGCAGACCCCGGTGATAGTTCTCGTGCTCCCGGGCAATCCCGGCGCGGCGCGCATAACCGGCCTCGGGCCATTCCCAGCTTGCCCCCGGCAGGTTGGCACCAAAGGTGGCGGTGTTGAAATCCCACTTTCCGTTCGGCAGCGGATCATGCTTGGCGAACCAGCGCAGGTCCATGTCATCCCCCATCGCCACGCAAGCGGCGATGAAGCGCGCCACCAGTTCGTAGCGCTTTGGATCATAGTCCGGCGGCGGCGCGATCGGGATGCGGTTGGCGTTCGTCGTGAGGCAAAGCCGGTAGCAATAGGCCTGCACGCCGGGAGCGGCGTCGCCGGGACGGCCCGGATCGCCCGCCTGCACCAGGGGCAGCAACCCGCTCCCGGGATCGCCGGGCACGCGATACGGATCGAGCGGGAGGTCGCGATCCCACACGCCCTGGCCGCCGGGCACGCGGCCGTTCGGGCCCGGTTGGCCGTGTTTGAAGCGGGGCAGGTACTTTTCGCTATAGTGAATTCCGTTGTAGGTCTCGGCGTATTTCGCGTTGCCTTCGCGCTGGAGCGTATAGCTCACGCCGGCCCTGGCCATGAGGTCGCCCTCGTAGGTGGCGTCGAGAAACATCTTCGCGCGGAACACCCGCTCGTCCTCCATGATCAACTCGACGATGCGCGCGCCGTCTTTCCTCACCGTGGCGAGGCGCGCGCCGAAACAGACCTTCACCTTGGCCTCTCGCACCAAGTCGTTGAAGACGCGCTCGGCCTCGCGCGGCTCAATCGAGTAAGCGCCGCCGGTCGCCGGTCCGCCGCCCTTGCGCTCGAAAGGACGATCCCAGGCCAGGGTCTTCCCGTAGCTGCGGACGAGCCGGGTGAAGTACTCACGCGTGAGGCCGCCGACGGTGCGCGGGTCGCCGATGTCCACCGCGCTCAAGCCTCCGGCGGTCATCCCGCCGAGATGCCGGCCCGGCTCCAGCAGCATTACCCTTTTGCCCAGGCGCGCCGCCTGGACCGCCGCAACCACGCCGCCCGAAGTGCCCCCGTAAACGCAGACGTCGGCCTCGAAGACCTGGGCGCCCAGCGCTGCCGGGGTCGCTGGCGCCAACACCAGGCACGCCAGCACTGCGAGCGTCTTTGGCTTGGCCCAAAACTGGCAGCGGGCTGCGGCCGCCAGCTCGCTGCGCCCGCGCGCGGTTGCCTGAAGGGTCACTTGGCGGCCTTCTTCTTCTTGCCCTTCTTGGGCGCGCCGGTGTCGGCGGGGTCGCCGTCGGGATAGGGCTTGACCTGGGCGCGTTCGGCCCAGGCATCCCACCTGGCGGCCAGTTCCTTGACGCGTTCGGGCTGCGCCGCAGCCAGGTCACGCTGTTCGGTGCGATCGGCTTTCAGGTCGTAGAGTTCCCACGGCCCGTTGCGGCCTAGGCGAACCAGCTTCCAGTCACCGACGCGCACGGCGGCGTTGCCTTCGTGCTCCCAGAAGAGGGCATCGCGTTGAATGATCGGGTGGTTCTCGAACGCGGGCAGGAGGCTGCGGCCTTCCATCGGTTGGATCGCCTTGCCCTGGAACTGCTTCGGATACGTAGCGCCGGCCACATCCACACAGGTGGCCATAATGTCAACCAGATGGCCTGGTTGGGCGCGGAGTTGGCCCCCGCTCGAAATCCGAGCGGGCCAATGCGCGACGAGCGGCGTCGAGATGCCGCCTTCGTGGTTGTAGTGTTTATAGCGTCGGAAAGGCGTGTTCTCCAGCGTGGCCCAGGATTGGCCGCAATAGACGTTCGAATCCTCCGAGCCGGGATTCTGGCCGACGTAGCGGCCGTCGGGGCCGGTCTCGGCATTGCCGCCGTTGTCCGAGAGAAAGAGGATCAGGGTGTTGTCCAGCGCGCGGCGCTGACGGAGCCCTTCCACAAAACGGCCCACAGCGGCGTCCATGCGTGTGACCACGGCCGCGTAGATGGCCATGATATGGTCGAAGCGGTCCTGCTCCGCCGGCGTCAGGCTCTCCCACGCCTTGACCTCCGGCGGGCGCGGCGCCAGCGGCCAGGCCTTGTCCACAATGCCCAGCTCGATCTGCCTGGCGTGCCGCCGCTCGCGCAGCTTGTCCCAGCCGATCTTGTAGTTGCCGCGGAACTTCGCGATCTCATCTGCCGGCGCCATCAGCGGGAAATGCGGCGCGTTGAAGGCCAGGTAGAGAAAGAAAGGTTTGGACTTGTCCCCGTCATCAATGAACTTGATGGCGTTGTCCACGAAAGCGTCGGTGGTATAGAAGCCGTCAGCCGGGGGTTCGATGTGGTCGTTCTCCCGGGTCAGGGAATTGGGGCGGAAGTAGTTGGCCGTGCCTTTGATGACACCGAAGTAATGGTCGAATCCTCGCTGCCGGGGCCAGTTCGCTTTCTCCGCCTCGCTGCTGGCTTCCGTGTACCTGGTCACATGCCACTTGCCCGCCATGGCGGTGCGATACCCCGCGCCGCGCAGGACTTCAGCGATGGTCACGCAGCGGTCGTTGAGGTTGCCGCGGTAGCCCGGCTGCTTCCGGTCGGTGACCATGTGCCCAACGCCGGCCTGGTGCGGGTAAAGCCCGGTCAGCAGCGAAGCGCGGGTGGGGCAGCAGCGGCCGGTGTTGTAGAATTGGGTGAACCGCAGTCCGCGCGCGGCGAGTTTGTCCAGGTTCGGGGTGGGAATTTCGCTCCCGTAGCAGCCGAGGTCCGAGAAGCCCATATCGTCCACCAGGATAACGGCGATGTTGGGGCGCTGCGGCGCAGTGGCGGCCGGGGCGCCGCTCGCCCCGTGTGGAAGCAACAGGAAAGCGAGACCGATGAAGAGAGGAAGTTTCACGTTCATGCGCCCATTGTGATGGACGCAAAGCGGGTTGGCAACAACGGCCAGACGGCGGCTAAGCCAGCAACCGCAGGATGCGCTCGATCTGCGCGGCGTGCACGTCCAACCCGGCCTCCGTCCACACCAGGTAATCAGCATGGTCCATCTTCTGCTCGATGGGCCATTGGGCCCGCACGCGCTGCTCGATCTGCTCGGGCGGCCAGCCCCGGGCCAGCAGGCGCGCGCGCTGGGTGGCCGCGGAGCAGGCAACGCAGATTGTTGTGTCCAACTCCGACTCGGCGCCGGTCTCGAAGAGCAGCGGGATCACCACCACCGCCAGCGGATGCGCCGCCCCGCGCCAGGTCTCCATCCGG
>CAZHEW010000373.1:0-3806 GCA_964531815.1 uncultured Verrucomicrobiota bacterium | reverse complement strand
TTTTTCCGGCGGGATGCCGGTTGGTGACGGGCGGCTGCGGCTGGGCTTGAGGGGCTGGCAGGCGGCAGGGGGCATCGAGCATGCAATTCGGGCCATGCCAGGGCTCGCGAGGACGCTCGCGCCCGGGCCTGGTGCCATGACGTTCTCGGCGGCAGCATAGCCGGAGGCGGCGGGGCGCAAGAGGAGATTCTGGGCGGCGGGGAGTGGAGTGGACCACGTCCGCGCCGGCGGTTGGCCTGGGTATTTGGCAGTCTCTGCTTTCCTTTGGGCGCGTTTTCATGTTTAGTCCCGGCACATTATGAGCAAAACGGCATTGTTATTTGCGGGGCAGGGGGCCCAAGTGGTGGGCATGGGGCGGGATTTGGCGCAGAATGCTCCCGCCGCTCAAGCCTGGTTCGACCGCGCCAACGCGGCGCTCGGTTACGACCTGGCGTCCATTTGCTTCAACGGGCCAGAGCCGGAGCTGACGAAGACCGAGCACGCGCAGCCCGGGATATTCCTGGTGAGCTGGGTGGCTTTCGAGCTGCTCAAGGAGCGGCTGCCCTCGCTGCATTTTCAGGCTACGGCCGGCTTGTCGCTGGGCGAGTTTACGGCGCTGGCGGCGGCGGGCGCGATGGGTTTTGAAGATGGGTTGAGAGTGGTGCGCCAGCGCGGGCGGTTCATGCAGGAGGCGTGCGAAGCCACCCGCGGGGGCATGGCGGCGATTATCGGCCTGGACGATGGACCCACCCGGGAGGTCTGCGCGCAGGCCGGCGTGACGCTGGCCAACCTCAATTGCCCCGGCCAGATTGTGATTTCAGGCGCCGTGGACAAGATCAGCCATGCCTGCGAGCTGGCCAAGGCCAGCGGCGCCAAGCGCGCCCTGCCGCTGCCGGTGGCCGGGGCTTATCATTCGCCGCTCATGGCCGGCGCCCAGCCGCGGCTCCAGGCTGAGCTGGCGGGCGTAGCGATCCAGCCGCCGGCGCTGGCTGTCATAGCCAACGTGACGGCGCGGCCCCACGAGGGGCCCGAGGCGATTCGCGCCCGGCTGGTTGAACAGGTTACCTCGTCGGTGCGGTGGGAGGAATCCATGCGTTATTTGCTGGCACAGGGCTTCACGCGCTTTATCGAGCTTGGCCCCGGCAAAGCCCTGAGCGGCTTCATGCGGCGCATTGATAAAGCCGCGCAAGTTTTCAACGTCGAGGACATGGCCAGCCTGGAGGCTGCCGCCAAAGCGCTGGCGGGATGACACCGGGAATCAGAAAAGCTGGATTGACAACTGCGCGCGGATAGCGGACAAGGAACGGGATTTATGAACAGTTTAGCCAAGCAAGTGGCAGTAGTGACCGGCGCGGGCCGGGGCATTGGCCAGGCCATTGCCTTGAAGCTCGCCGGCGCCGGGGCGGATATCGCCTGCGTGGATTTGAAGCTCGAGTTTTGCGCCGAGACGGTGCAGAAGGTCGAGGCGCTGGGCCGGAAAGCTTGGTCATTTGCGGCTAACGTCGGGGACGCCGCCAGCGTGACGGCGGCCGCCGACCAGATCCTGGCGGCGGCGGGCAGAGTGGACATTTTGGTCAATAATGCTGGCATTACCAAGGACGGCCTGCTCATGCGCATGAGCGAGGCGGACTGGGACGCGGTGCTGGACATCAACCTGAAGGGAACATTTTTGTTCACCAAGGCCTTCACCCGCAGTTTCCTGAAGCAGCAATCGGGTCGGATCGTGAACATTGCGTCTGTGGTTGGCCTGATGGGCAACGCCGGCCAGTGCAATTACAGTGCCAGCAAGGCGGGCGTGATCGGGTTCACCAAGTCCGCGGCCCGGGAACTGGCCAGCCGCGGCATCACCGCCAACGCTATCGCGCCGGGGTTTATCGAGACGGCCATGACGGCCAAACTCAGTCCCGAGGCGCGCGCGGCGCTGCAGAAGCAGATACCCCTGGGCAGCCTGGGCCAGCCCGAAGACGTGGCCAGCGCTGTTCTGTTCCTGGCCAGTCCTGCCGCCCGTTACATCACGGGCCAGGTCCTTTCTGTGGATGGCGGCATGACCATGTAAATTATTTTCGATTCGGGCTTGACGCCTTTCAAGCTGTAACATAGACACACTGCAAAACGAAGAACCGGAGCAAATCATGGCTGAGAAAACTATTGAACAAAGAGTCAAAGACATCATTGTCGAGCAATTGGGTGTGAATGCCGACCAAGTCACACCCGAAGCCAAGTTCATCGAGGACCTCGGAGCAGATTCACTCGACACCGTGGAATTAGTCATGGCGCTCGAGGAAGAGTTCGGCAGCGAGATTCCTGACGAGCAGGCCGAGAAGCTTCAGAGCGTCGGCGATGTGATCAAGTACATCGAAGACCTGCAGCAAAAGTAACTGTGAATTGAACGATTCCGGGGCAGCTCGGACTGGCATCAGCCAAGGCTGCCCCGCTTGATTTTATGGGTAGCAACTGGACGGAACGCCGTGTAGCCATTACGGGTCTGGGAGTGGTGACGCCACTGGGTCATCAGGTTGAGGTCTTCTGGCAGAATTTGCTGGCGGGCCAGTGCGGCATCGGCCGGATTACCCGGTTTGACGCCTCGAAATTCGACTCCCAAATTGCGGGGGAGGTGAAGGATTTCGATCCGGGCCCTGCCCTGCCTTCGCCCAAGGAAATCCGGCGGACAGATCGCTTCTCCCAATTTGGCTTGTATGCCGGCTGGCAGGCCCTGCGCGACTCGGGCCTGGACCTGGAGCGGGTCAACCGCGACGAGGTGGGTGTGTTCATCGGCTCTGGGATCGGCGGACTGCAAACCGTATCCGAGCAATGCCAGGTCCTGCTCGAACGCGGCCCCAGCCGCCTCTCGGCCTTCATGATCCCGATGCTCATCTCGAACATGGCCTCGGGCATCTTCTCGATGTACAACAAGCTCCGGGGACCTAATTTCGCCACCTGCTCCGCCTGCGCCACTTCCAACCACGCCATTGGTGAGGCCTGGCGCACGATCAAGATGGGTGACGCCCAGGTCATTTTCGCCGGTGGCGCGGAGGCCACAATCGTCCCCATCGGCATCGGGGGCTTCTGCGCCATGAAGGCCCTCAGCACGCGCAACGATGACCCCGCCCACGCGTCCCGCCCCTTCGACAAGGAGCGCGATGGCTTTATTATGGGCGAGGGGGCCGGGGTTCTGGTTCTCGAGGAACTTGAACACGCAAAGAAACGCGGCGCGCGGATCTATTGTGAGATCGCTGGCTACGGCAACACCGCCGACGCCAACCACGTCACCGCGCCTGCACCCGGGGGTGAGGGCGCGTCCCGGTGCATTAGGATGGCATTGCGCAATGGCGGGCTCAACCCCGAAGACATCTCTTACATTAACGCCCACGGCACCTCCACCGTCCTGAACGACGCCACCGAGACCCAGGCCATCAAGACGGTCTTCGGCCCTCATGCCCGCAAGGTTGCGGTCAGCTCCACCAAGGGCGCCACCGGCCACATGCTCGGCGCTGCGGGTGCGGTCGAGATGGTCGTGTGCAGCAAGGCCATCGAAACCGGCATTGCCCCGCCGACCATCAACTACCAGGTGCCTGATCCGGACTGCGACCTGGATTACGTCCCGAACACGGCCCGCCAGATGCCGATTAACGCTGTCCTCAACAACTCCTTCGGCTTCGGCGGCCACAACGCGAGCATTTTGGCCAAGAAGTTCACCGGCTAAGCAAGGCTGGTTTAAGCATCGGCTGATCCACAGCCACTGAAGGTTGGTACCCCGGCTAGGACTTGAACCTAGAACCAATTGATTAAGAGTCAACTGCTCTACCAATTGAGCTACCGAGGCAACC
>CAZHEW010000372.1:0-3820 GCA_964531815.1 uncultured Verrucomicrobiota bacterium | reverse complement strand
CCCGATCACCGGCGCGAATCAGGTTGGCCAGGTAAGTCAGGACGCGCACGCCGTTCGTGACAAACTGGCTGAAGGCGACTTCGGCTGGATCGTCCGACTGCAAGGCCTGGCGGTTGGTCAGCAGAGTGGTCCTGGGCGTCAGAGCGGCGGCTACGATGGACGGCTCCAGGAAAATGCGGGGGCTGCTGATCTCGACGAATGGCCGGGTGTACTCACCGCCGGTCGCATCCCGCGGCTGCTCCACCGCGCGCACGGTCAAGCCGGCGTCTTCTGGCAGCCAGGCGCGAGCCAGCCCGGTGTTGAGCCAGGGCAGAGCCAATTCGTCGGGAATCCTCCGTTGGCTGTTGGGTTCGAGGCTGCGGGCGGCGCGCGCGGCCAGGCTTGAGGCATCAGGCCGGTAGTAAACGCTCATCGGACCCGTTTCACTTACCTGGCTGCGAGGCGCTCGCAGCCACAACCAGCGCGAGATTTCGGCGCGCAAGCGATCCCATTGGCTGGGCTGCCGCTCAGCCAGGACCGGACCTGTGACCAGCAGGTTGGCCTGCCCTGGGACGCCGAGTTTTTCGGAAAGGAATCCCAGCGGCAGAAACAGGTTCGCGGCCGGGCCCGGCTGGGCGGCAAGGGCAAAGTCGCCCAGCAGTTCGGGGGGCAGGATCGCGCCGACCTTCAGCCGGAGCGCCACGGTGTCCTCGGTGCGCGGGCTGATCGCCGCGTCCAACCCCAGGGCGCTGGGCTTGCGCACACGCACAATGATCTCGTCTCCTTCCCGGGCATCAAGTCCCCGGGCCAGGGCCTGGTTGATGAAGGCCGTTTCGCCGTGCTTCCAGCGCGTGAGCGGCCCCTCACCACGCTCCCGCAGCATCATCGCAACGCCGTCGCGGTTCAGATGCTTGCTCGCGGGGTCCCGCAGCCAGACTCCGGGGGACAGCATGCCCCAATCCGCCAGGCGCGGCCATGACCCGGCCACCACGCCGAGCACATTGACGCGGTTGACGCGCGCGGCGCCGTCCTGCCGGGCCACGATGCCGGGGAGGGCCAGCGCCTGGGACTGAAGCGAAGGGGGGATGGGATAAGTGTCCGCAGCAACTGTGGATCCCGCGTGAAGTGGGTCCGGTGGGGTGACCTTGGCCAGGCGCTCGCGCAGGCTCGTTGGGAACAGGCGGTCCTGCGTGGCGAGGGCAAAGTGAACGCCGCCCAGCCGGCGCACAGCCATGGCCCGGAGGCTCTGCCGGACCGAGTCGCCCACCACCAGCGCGCCAATTAACGCCGCGCTGCCGACCGCCGCGCCGAGCACCACGCCCAGATGCGCGCGCGCATGAAAACGCAGGCTCCGGCCGATGAGCGTCCAGAAGGTCACGCAAACCTTTCAATGTGCCCGCACCAGTTGCCCGCCTTTCAACTCCAGAATCCGCCCCATGCGCCGGGCCAGGTCCGCCGCATGAGTCACGACGATGAGCGTCACGCCTTCCTCGCGATTCAGCTCGATGAGCAACTGTCCGAGTTCCAGGGCCGAGGCGCCGTCGAGCGAGCCGGTAGGCTCGTCAGCCAGCAGAAGCTGCGGTTGATTGATCAGAGCGCGGACGACTGCCACGCGCTGGCGCTCGCCGCCCGAGAGTTCACCAGGGCGATGGGAGACCCGCCCGCCCAGCCCGACCCGGTTCAGTAGCTGCTGCGCCCGGTCGCCCGCGCCGGCACGCGTTGCGCCCTGCCGATCGGCCAGGGTCGGCACGAGGACGTTCTCCAGCACGGTGCATTGGGGCAGCAGATAGTGCGCCTGGAAAACGAAGCCGATCTGCCGGTTGCGCGCCGCGGCAAGTTGCGACTCGCCGAGGGTGCCCAGGTCTTGCCCGTTGAGCATGACGGATCCGCTGGTTGGCCGATCGAGCGTGCCCATGATCTGCAGAAGGGTGCTCTTGCCTGAACCCGAGGGGCCGACGATGGCAAGCGATTCGCCAGTGGAGATGTCGAGCGAAACCCCGTTCAGGACGGTCAACGGTTCCGGCCTGCCGGGCGCGTCGTAGCGCTTGGTTACGTCAGCCAGTTTCAAGAGTGGGACTGGCAAGGGCATGTCATAATCTGGCGCAAGACAACGGTGGAAGGACAGAAAAAACACCATTCGAGTCCGGTTGTGACGGCCTGGCGGCCTTGGCTGCCCTCCCCAGCCACGCAAAGCCAAAGCCGACGGGGCGGCACGGGGCGGAAGCGGCTCGATTTAGGGCTCGTCAGCCCCGGACAGAAGCGGTAGCTCTTAAAGCGCGAGCCTGGTTGGAGCCATGATTATGAGAATGAAACGACGCGAATTCCTCACAGCCGGTGCGGGCGGCGCCGCCGCATGGTGGGCGCTTTCGCCCCTGACGGCCGCCGCTTCGGCAGGCGCAAGGCCCCGCAAGGGCACCGGTGACAGCGGCTACCGAACCAGTTGGTATCCGTTCACGGGACATCCCGACGCGGACACCTGTTGGTCGGTATCGGTCGGCCCGGATGGGCGCATTTACGCGGCGGCCTGCGCGGAGAGCGTGCCCGGCGGCGTGGTCAAGGTTGTTCGGTACAACGAACAGAAGGACGAGCTCGACTACCTGTTCTCGCTGGCTGAGATGGTGGACGACCCGGGAGATTCGGGCCGGGCGACGCAATGCAAGATTCATTATAGCTTCGCGCCGTCCATGTCGGACGGGGTGCTTTACATGGCGACGCACCTGTCAGGACCGCCGATTGATCAGCCGGCCTATTCGCCCTGGTTGTCATGGCACGACTCGAAACGCTGTTTCCGGGGCAGCGCCCTGCTGGCCTTTGACACCCGGACCGACAAGGTGCTGTGGTGGGACACGCTGATTCCCAAGGAAGGCTGCCGCTGTCTGCTGCACGATGAGCAACGGCACCGGCTTTACGCGCTGAGCTACCCGCGGGACCACTTCATCATCTACGACACCAAGACCCGCACTCGCCGCGACGTCGGGCGCATCGGCTCCATCAACGCCCAGACGCTTTTCCTCGACCGCCTGCATCGCGTCTGGACGACGGATGATTACGGACACCTGGTCCGCTACGACCCGCAGCGGGATCGCCTGGAGCGCTCGCCGTTTGTGCTGCCGCACAATCCCCTGTTCCAGACCGGCTGGCACAGCGTCTTCTATGATGTCGCCGCCGCGCCGGACGGGGAATGCATGTATGCGGTCACCTGGATTGCCCAGCCGCGCCTGATGCGAATGTGGCCCGGCAAGGGCGATTGGCCGAAGGTCGAGGACCTCGGCCCGGCCACGCAGGACCGCGATCCAACGCTGCCCAAGGACACTTTTATAGACCACTGCGGCGGATTGGTGTTCGCCGGGGACGGACAGTTGTATTATGTCGCCTCGCGCTGGCGTGACCCGGTGTATAAGCCGATGCCGGCGGACGGGCCGGAGCGCGAGGGCGTCGTGTGGCACCTGAACCCGGCCAACTTGAAGCGGGAGGAGGTGGCGGTGCTGCGCCATCCGACCCAGCCCGCGCAGTATGTCTCGCGCGGCGCCGTGGATCACAACGGCAACCTGTTCTTCGGCAACGTGGGCACCAAGCCCGTGGGCATATTCAAGGTCCACCTGCCCGCCTCTCGGCGCAAGAAGAATGCCCATTTGCCAATCCGGATGTGGGGATGAGGTGAGCTATGAGTGACTCAAAGAAACGCAAGTATGACATGAACTCGCCGGAGGCGAAGGCGCTCACCGACGAGATCGTCCACGGCACCTTCATGAAGGAAGGCACGATGGCGGCCTTCCCCACCTGCTTTCCGGGAGCGAGCATCCCCATCCCCGCCGATGAGAGCCACATCACCGCGCTGGAC
>CAZHEW010000371.1:0-3823 GCA_964531815.1 uncultured Verrucomicrobiota bacterium | reverse complement strand
TCGCCCGCCGCGTCCCAGACATGGACATGCGAACCTCCGCGCAGCGCGCCCGGCGTGAACGGCGGCGTGAGATCGCGCGCATCGAGATTAACCGCCGCCCCGGGCCGGGCCGCGTCCACCATGACCCCCTGACGATGCCACGGGCTGTATTGCCAGTCCGGCGCGGGATGTTCCGGGCCGAGGATGAACACCACCTTCATTTCGCGGGGATGAAAAGACGCCACCCCGCAATGCGCGCCGTGCCGCGCTCGATACAACTCCCGGACTTCCCCCGTGTTGACGTTGATTATCTCGATGGTCTCGCCGTCGAACACACTCCCCGCCGGATCAGTGCGCGTGTCATACACAATCCACTTGGAGTCCGGGGACCAGACCCCGGTGTTGGTGAGAATGCGCCCTTTTGGGCCCCGGGTTGCCTGGCGTTCCATAGCTTGATTCGGAGGCTGTTGCTGGTTCCCGGCCAGTCCCGCGCGCCCGCTCAGGCAGACCAAGGCCAGGGCGGCGAGACATAAGACTCCGAAGCGCGGCGCAGTCATCGGACAAAGTCCCGGTCGGGGTGCGCAATCCGTGGCCATGCCCCGGCGAGCCCAAAACCGAGAGCACACGCCCGCAGTGTCCGCTTCCCGCCGGCTTTGGGCGCCCGTCCGCTCGCGGTCCGAGCGGCGGTGCACAACCTGGCGTGCAGCCTTACTTAACAAGCGTCAGGCTCCAGGGATACCGATACGCCTCGCCGTTGTTGGCCTTGATCCCGGCGATGACCGCAAAGACGAGCCCGGCCAGGCCGATCAACACCACCACCGGGACCAGCAGGAAGCCGACACAGACGAAGGAAAGCAACACTGCGGCAATGATGCCAGCGAACAGCGCAATGAGCACGGTCAGTTGGAAGTTCAGAGCGGCTTTGCCGTGCTCCTCCACGGACGGGAATTCGTTCTTCTTGATCTGCCAGATCAGCAGCGGTCCCAGCACGTTGCCGAACGGAACAATGTAGCCCGACAGGGCGCTCAGGTGACAAAGCATGTTCCACATGCGGACCTGGCTCTGGTCGCCCGGTTGAGCGGGCGGCGGCGACGATTGCATTGGCGGCACAGCAGGATTGTCAGGCATAAGTTGCAGCAGTTAGTTTTCCAGCCTTGAACGAACCATCGAAACTCGCTTCTCCATCGAGTTCATGTGAGCGACTATAGGCCGCCTCAAGCCGGTGTCAACACCCCACCGTCCCCACCGCCCCGCCGCAGCCAATCAGGCAAGCCGACTCTGCCTGTAGCCGCAACGATGCGGATGTGTGCCCGCTTCCCCCGCCCCATGCAACTGCATAAGCACGGCTAAGATCAGGCCCCCCCCAAGCTGCCCCGGACCATGCACTGGCGACGCGGTTCACAAGCAGAAGAGCAGGTTGTTCTGGCGGCGCGGCCGGAACCGGTGTAGGACTAGGCGAAAAGAACACCGTGCTCATGTCCAAGCGAGCTAAAGTCCTGGTCCTCGACTGCCTGCTGGCAGCCAGTGTTGGGGGCGCGGGGGAGCTTTCCGAAACCACCTTGCACTGGGAGAATCTGCCGCCGTTGCCCAACCCGGCCGGCCTGGGATCTCCCTACGCGGGTGTCAGCGCCGGCGCGCTGCTTGTCGCCGGCGGGGCGAACTTCCCCGAAGCGCCGCCCTGGGCAGGTGGCAAGAAGCAGTGGTATGACACCGTGTACGCCCTGCCTGACCCGCAACGCGGCTGGAAGGCGGTCGGCAAATTGCCGCGGCCAATGGGGTCTGGCGTGTCCGTGACCGCGCGATCCGGGATTCTGTGTGCGGGCGGAGGCGATCGCGAGCGGCATTACCAGGATGTGTTTCTGCTGCGGCTCGCCCGATGCCGTCTCGAGACCAAAGTGCTGCCGCCGCTGCCGCGGCCGATGGCCAACGGTTGCGGAGCCATCCTGGGAAACGTGGTCTATGTCGCGGGCGGCATCGAAGCGCCCAACGCCACCAGCACGCTGCGGACCTTCTGGTCCCTGGACCTGGCGGCGGCTGCGCCGGCGTGGCGCGAGTTGGAACCGTGGCCCGGCCCGGGGCGGATGCTGTCGGTGGCGGCAGTTGCGGGCAGGGCGTTCTATCTCGTCAGCGGCGCCAGCCTTTCGGGCGATGCGGCGGGCAAGCCGGTGCGGCGCTACCTGACGGACGCTTACAGCTATCGTCCCCGGTCAGGCTGGAAACGGCTCGCGGACCTGCCGCGCCCCGCGGTGGCCGCGCCTTCCCCCGCGCCGGTGCTGGGTAAGCTGCAAATTTTCGTCCTGTCGGGTGATGACGGCACAAAGATCGGCTTCCAACCGCTGGACCAGCACCCGGGCTTCGCCAAAGATGTCCTGGCCTATAACACGAAGAACAATACCTGGACCAGGGCGGGCGAAGTGCCCTGCGCTCAAGTGACCGTTCCGGCGGTGGCCTGGCGCGACCGGCACATAATTCCCAACGGCGAGATTCGGCCTGGCGTGCGCACGGCGGAGGTGTGGAGCCTTGGCCTCAGCCGCGCGGCGGCCGGAGATTAGCACGCCGCCAAAGCACCATCGCCGCATGGATAAGTTCAAGCCAGCCCCCGCGATTTCCGACCGTCGGCTGGAGCCCCCGGCAGGTCCGGCCGCCTTGCCGTTTACCGACTCCAAGCCGGTCGGCGCGGCTGACTTCTACTTCGCCATCAACGCCACCTTCCGTTTCATCGAGAAGGAATTCGGTCGCGAAGGGCTGCGCCGCTACTGGCAGGACCTTGGCTCGCGCTACTATGCCCCGGTCAGCGCCGCGTGGAAACGCGGCGGCTTGCCGGCGGTGGCCGATTACTGGCGCGCCTTCTTTGCCGCGGAGCCAGGGGCGGAAGTGCGGGTGGAGGCAAGTCCCGGACAGGTGAGTCTGGAAGTGGGAGTGTGCCCGGCGTTCAAGCATCTGCGGGCGCATGGCCGCACCATCATCCCATCCTTCTGCCAGCACTGCTGCTTTGTGTCGGAAGCGATGGCCGCACCGGCGGGCTTCACCGTCCGCGTTCAAGGCGGCAATGGCGCCTGCCACCAGACTTTTCTGCCGCGCGCTTCCGCGCCATCGCCGCAGGATTTGACGCAAATCAGGGAGGCGGCATGATCGGCGTTTACGACTTCTGCGGGCATTACGACTGGACGTTCGAGTGGCTGCGGGCGCAGGGCGGCGAAGCGCTGCTGCGCCGGTTCTGGGATGAAGCGGTCCATCAGGATTCCCAGCGCCACGCGTCACGGTTGATTGCCGAGCGGGGCTTTGCGGGCATGGCGGAATACTGGGGCCACACCCTGGATCATGAAGGCGCGGGGTATCAGACTGCCGCTGCCGAAGGCGTCTTCCGCATTGACATGCACCAGTGCCCCTCGAAAGGGTTCCTGATCCGCAATAAGCTGGGGGCCTGCCACGATTACTGCGACCACTGCATGGGGTGGATAGGCCCCATGCTCAAACAAGCCGGCTTCGCCGTGGATCACGAGCACAACCACCGTGGTCAGTGTTGGTGGGAAATCCGGCGCTCAAATGACGCCACCGCGCCAGCCGAGCCAGGGACGCTGGCCGGCGCGCAGGATGTCAGGCAGCGCCCTGACTGGAAACCGCCCGGGGCCGTGCTCGATGTCTATCGCCACAGCAACCATCCCGACGACAAGGCGCCCGGATCAACATAAGCCGTAATTGTGCAATCGGGCACCCGCTTTCCCCTCACCCCAACCCTCTCCCTTGGGGAGAGGCAGAATTCCCGCTCGCGCTGGCAAAGGCTCACCGTTTAGGCATTGCGCAACAATAACATGAGCAATTAGCTGCTGGGCTCAATGGCATA
>CAZHEW010000370.1:0-3833 GCA_964531815.1 uncultured Verrucomicrobiota bacterium | reverse complement strand
GCCACGGAAGACTGCCTGCGAAGCTGGTTCGCCCAGCAATACGCCGGGCCGGTTCAAATTCTGTTGGGCGTGGCCGAGGCGGAAGACCGGGCTTGCGAGGTTGTTCGCAAGCTCATGGAGGAGTTTCCCGGCAGCGACGCGCAGCTCGTCGTGTGCGGCCCACCGCTCGGCGCCAATGCGAAGGTCTCCCAGTTGGTGGAGTTGGCGCGCCAGGCGAAGCACGACGTCATGGTCGTCAGCGACGCCGATGTGCGCGTGCCGCCGGATTGCCTGGCGCAGGTGGTCGCCCCGTTGCAGCAGCGGGAGACGGGATTGGTCAACTGCTTCTACCGCCTCGCAAACCCTGCCACGCTGGCGATGCGGTGGGAGGTCATCGCCATCAATGCGGATTTCTGGAGCCAGGTGCTGCAAGCCCGGAGCCTCAAGCCGGTTGATTTTGCCCTGGGCGCGGTGATGGCCATGCGCCGCCAGCGGCTCGCCGAGATTGGCGGGTTCGAGGCGCTGGTGGATTGCCTGGCCGACGACTACCAGTTGGGCAACCGCATTGCGCGACGTGGCTATCGCATTGCGCTTTCGCCCGTGGTCGTTGAATGCTGGGCCGCACCGATGGGCTGGGCGGCGGTCTGGAAGCATCAGCTCCGCTGGGCGCGGACCATCCGGGTCTGCCAGCCCGTCCCCTATTTCTTCAGCATCCTGAGCAACGCCACGCTTTGGCCCGTGCTCTGGCTCGCGGCCAAACCCGCCGCGCCGGTGCTGGCCTGCGTGCTGGGCTGCCTCATGATGCGGGTGATCAGCGCGTTGAACCTGGAACACCGCCTGAGCCGCAGCCCTCCTTGGTATGGCCTGGCCTGGGTGGTGCCGGTCAAGGACCTGCTGCAAGCCGCCATCTGGTTGCTGGCCTATCTCGGCAACCGCATCGAATGGCGCGGCCAGAAACTGCGCCTGTGCGCCGACGGCATCATGGTGCGGACTTAAAGCGCAGCCGGCCTGTTCAAGTTCTGGCAAAAGTCGGGTTGCATGCAGGCGCAATGCTTTGGCATGGTGGGCTAATGCATCGTGTTCTGAGTCGTCTTCTCTGCGCCGCGTTGACCCTTGCCCTGCTGTCCGTTCCCGGCATCTGTTTCGGTCAGGCGCTGCCTGACCCGCAGTCTTCAACCGGCGAGAAGGTGGGACAAGTGGGCGCGAACCGCTACTACACGCCCGCCAATCAACTGCTGACCCCGGCGGGCATTCAGGTAGAGTTGCCCGGCATGAGGCCGCAAGCCATCGCTCTGAGTTCCGACGGCCGGCTGCTGGTCACGGCGGGCAAGACGCACGACCTGGTCGTGCTCGAGCCGGCCACCGGCAGGCTGCTGGAACGCGTGGCCTTGCCGTCCGGCAAAGCTGCCGCTGCGGCGCCCGCCGCCGTTGCCGAGGAGATCCTGCGCCCGGACAAGTCCGGCCAGCTCAGTTACACCGGGCTGCTCTTTTCCCCCGACGGCAGCCGCATCTACCTGGCCAACCCGGATGGCGACATCAAAGTATTTGGAGTCAAGCAAGGCGGCGCGGTGGCGGGGTTGTTCTCGATGCCGCTGCCGCCGGCGGCTGCCCCGTCGCGCGAGAAAGAGATTCCAGCCGGGCTTGCCGTGTCGCCGGATGGCAAGCGTCTTTATGTGGCGCTTAACCTCTCGAACCGGCTGGCGGAACTGGATGCCGCCAACGGCCATGTGCTGCGCCTTTGGGATGTCGGCTTTGCGCCCTTTGGCGTGGCGCTGGCCGGCCAGAAGGCATATGTGAGCAACTGGGGCGGGCGGCGGCCTGACGCGCGGTCGGTGACCGGCCCCGGCGGCCGCGGCACGCTCGTGCGCGTGGATCCGGTCCGGCACATTGCTTCCGAGGGGTCGGTCTCGATCATTGACCTGGGCCAGCCGGGTGCCGGGGGTGAAGCGCGTCCGGCGAAATGCGAAATCCTCACCGGGCCGCGCGCCAGCGCAATCGCCGCCTCGCCCAATGGCCGCTGGGTCGTGGTGGCCAATACAGGCAGCGACACGCTCAGCGTGATTGACACGCGCACCGATCAGATCATCGAGACCCTTTGCGCCCGGCAGAACCCTGGGAATCTGCTCGGCGCCCAGCCCAATGCACTGGCGTTTGACCGGTCGGGCGGGAAGCTGTTCGTCTGCAACGGCACCCAGAATGCGGTGGCCATCTTTGACTTCAAACCCCGTAAATCCAGACTGCGCGGCCTGATCCCGGTCGGCTGGTTTCCCGGCGCGGTCGCCTGCGATTCGAGCCGCAAGGCGGTTTACGTCGCCAACATCAAGGGCATCGGCTCGACCAAGCGCATCGAGCCTGGCGAGCCGGTGAAGTTCAACTCGCATCAGTATTTTGGCACGCTGTCCCTTGTCCGCCTGCCGGAAGGGCGGGAGTTGGCGCGGCTGACCCAAACCGCCCTGGCGAGCCTGCGCTACGGCCTGCTGCAGGAAGTCCGGCGGCCGCCGCGGCCGGGCCAGCCGCCCAGGCCCGTCCCGGAGCGGGTCGGCGAGCCGAGCGTGTTCAAACACGTCATCTACATCATTAAAGAGAACCGCACGTATGATCAGGTGCTCGGCGATCTGCCGCAGGGCAACGGCGACCCCTCGCTCTGCATCTTTGGCGAGCACATCACCCCAAACCTCCACCGGATCGCGCGGGACTTCGTCCTGCTCGACAACACCTACTGCTCCGGCATCCTCAGCGCCGACGGCCATCAATGGGCCGACAGCGGGATCGTCACCGATTACCTGGAGCGCTCCTTCGGCGGTTTTCCCCGGAGCTATCCCTTCGGCGGGACGCACGACGCGGTGGATGCGCTGGCATATTCCTCCACCGGGTTCATCTGGGACAACGCAATCGCACACGGCAAGACCCTGCGCGACTACGGCGAGTTTGCCCTGACCAAGGCCCTTTGGCGCGACCGATCCCGCAAGGGGGCGCCCGGCTTCCTGGACTGCTACCGCGACTTCGTAAACCAGGCGGGGGAGGTGGAAATAACTGCCAGCCCGTCCATCGAATCGCTGCGGCCCTACTTCGTCACCAACACCGCCGGCTGGGGGCTGCAGGTGTCGGACGTGTTCCGCGCGGCGCAGTTCATCAAGGAACTCAAGCAGTTCGAGCAAACCGGGGAGTTCCCCAACCTGACCATCATGCTGCTGCCCAACGACCACGCCGCCGGCACCAGAGCCGGTTACCCCACCCCCGCCGCGATGGTGGCGGACAACGACCTCGCCATGGGCCAAATCGTGGAGGCGGTCAGCCATAGCCGGTTCTGGAAGGACACCTGCATCTTCGCCATCGAGGACGACCCGCAGGCCGGCTGGGACCATGTCAGCGGCTACCGCACCACATGCTACGTCGTCAGTCCCTACACCCGGCGCGGCGCGGTAGTCAGCACGCAATACAACCAGACCAGCCTGCTGCGCACGATGGAATTGATGCTCGGCTTGCCGCCCATGAACCAGATGGACGCCACCGCCACCCCCATGACCGCCTGCTTCACCGACCGGCCCGACTTCACGCCGTTCAAAGCCCTGACGAACAACATCCCGTTGGACCAGATGAACCCCTCTCCGAAGGAGGTTTCCGACCCCCTCCTGCGCAAGCATGCCTACGCCTCGGCCCGCCTGCCGCTCGAAGAGGTGGACCAATGCCCCGAGGACACCCTCAACCGCATCCTCTGGCATGCTCTCAAGGGTTCGCAAGCTCCCTACCCTGCATGGGCGGTCAGCGCCTTCCGGGATGACGACTGACCCGGCCGTTAGGGCGCATCTTGACACTACCACCATAATGGGGATGTGAAACGGTTCCTCATCCGA
>CAZHEW010000369.1:0-3850 GCA_964531815.1 uncultured Verrucomicrobiota bacterium | reverse complement strand
TAGGTCCTGCATAGCTACCACATGGCTTAATAGAAAATCTATTAAGCCATGTGGTAGCCAGGGGGGACGGGGCAGGCCGGGCGGGGAGGCGGGCCGGTCCTGTCCGCGCCCCTTGCGCAAACCTGGCGGGCGAAGCCAGCTTCGCGCCCTTTTTCGCCCGAGTTGCCGTTCGCCTGGCGGGTGAGGCCGGGATGCCGCACGAGTTTCCTGCTCGGCCTTTGGGTCGGCCGGTTGGAGATGGTTCGATGGGAAGTCGGTTGGTGAGGCGGGGGTTAGTCCAGGGAATCGTCAAATCGCTCGTGCGTCGGGGGGACATCGAGTTTCCAGGCATGCTTTTCGCGCCAGAGCATCTCCAGGGCATCAGCCACTGAATGCGCGTTGCTCCAGTGCTCGCAGTAGCAGATAACTTCGCCGCCCACGCCCGCGACGGTCCACCCAGCGCCATCGTGCTGCACTGTGTAATGTGTCGTCGCGTTCACGTTATACCGGTTTTCCGGGCGGGAGCAGTATCGCGGGCCTGAGCCCGCATGGCGTCATCCCGCGCTTCCAGTTGGGGACCACAGGCCGCTTTCCGGATTCGCCAATGCGCAACCTAGCTTAGCATTGCCAATGCCAGAAGTAATGCCAAACCCATAAGAATAAGATTGGCAGCGACTTGCAGTACTGAGCCCCCTCGCAACACGGTGCAGAGCGGCATTGGAAGTGTAAACAATGCCGACGGATTGCGGCGTAGCTTGGCGCAGCAGCGGGCAGCGCAAGTGTCTAAATGGCCCATTGGTAGTAAGTTGGCGGCGCGTTTGCGACACTGGCGAGGGTTGGCGAGTGACTGTAAACTGATCCGACGCCTTGCATCTTCATGGAGTGGGCCGAGCTCAGCCGGAGTCGGGACGGATGCGCCTGGGAGGTTGCTCGTCAGGCGAAGGCAACAGCGCGCGACCGGCGTGTGAGCCAGCTCCCTCAGCGGCGGGCCGGGGGCAATTGAGCCGCGCCGCCGCGCTCTCCGGGCGCGCTGTTGCCGGTTTGCCGTGAGCCGCGCATGCGCGCGCAACTAAAATATTCCAGTGGTGTTTCCACTCCCAGACGCTATATTTGCATCATGACGAACAGTAGAAGACTGCTGCTGTGCGCGTTTACTGCGCTTGTGTTCTGGACGGTGACACGGGCGATGGGCAACGAGACTTCTGGCGGGAACCCGTATCAGGCGATTGTGGACCGGAATGTTTTCGCGCTGAAACCTCCCCCGCCGCCGCCCGACCCGGAAGCTAACAAGCCTCCCCCGCCCAAGATCCTGCTCACTGGCATCTACGAGATGGGGGGAATCAAGCGCGTGCTGATGAAGGTGGCGATGCCGGCCAGACCGCCGGAACCGGCGAAGGAAGTCCCGATGACGTTGTCCGAGGGACAGCGCGAGGGGGAGATCGAAGTTCTGGAAATTGACACCGTGGCCCGAACGGCCAAGGTGAACAACTTCGGCACCGTCACGAGTCTCGATTTCACGAACAACGGCGCGAAGATGGTCGCCGCCGCCGCGCCGGGCAGACCACCCGGTCCGGGAATGCCGGCTGGTATGGCGGCGCCCAGTCCGGGGATGCCCAACCCGGCGATGCCCAGGCCGGCCGCTGCGCCGCCCAGTTCATTTGTTCCGGGGGGCATGAGCAAAGGCATCCCCACGACCCGCCCGATGCGCGTGGATCCGACCGGGGCGTCATTCTCGTCCGGCCGCTATTCGAGCAGGACGGCTGCGGCAACCACCTACAGCGGGGTAAGGCCGTCCGTCACCTACGGCGGGGTGCCGGCGGTTTCCACTACGGATTCGGCGGCAGGCGCCAATGCAAGCGGTACGGCGGCCGCCACAGTGTCTTTGCCGGGCGCGACTGCGGTTCTGGGAGGCAACACACGGCAAAAGAACTGGCCGCCGGAACCGGCGACGGCGGAAGAAGCGGCGATTCGCGAGGCTGCCTACGCGATGAAGAATAAAGCGGCGATAGAGCGCGGCGACCTGCCGCCGCTGCCGGGCAGCAACCCACTGCTCCAGAACCAGACTCCTCCGGCGCAAACCACCACGCCGGCAGATACCCCGATGCAGCCGCCTTTGCCGCCCGGCGCAGCTCGCACTTTCCCGCAGTAACTGCGCGGTGAGCTGTCAGCGGCAGCGGTTAGGCCCGCTCAAGCCCGACCCGCAAGGGGGAGCTTGACCGTCATTCCTTCACGGGCGGCCTGAACACGGAGCTTGCCCTTGTGCCGGGCGACGATCCGGCGGGCGTGTGCCAGCATTCGGGAGACTTTGGCGTCGTCGTGATCGGGGGCGTGGTGGAAAAGGAAGAGCGACTTGACCTCCGCCTGGAGAGCCAGCCCCACCACCGCGTCCACGCAGCCGTGGCCCCAGCCGGGGTGGCGGCGGTATTCGTTGGCATCGAATTGCGCGTCCATGATCAGCACGTCGGTGCCGCGCAGGAAGTTGATCATCGCCTGGTTTTCGCCCGGCGCCGGGATGCGGCCAGGGGCGGCGGCGGCGCCCGCGAAACGCACTTCATTATCCGGGAAGAAAGCCACCGAGCCGCTCGAGGTGAACAGGCGGTAGCCGAAGCACTTGCCGGGATGATTGGCCACGCCGGTTCGCACGCGGACCGGCCCAATCCGGAAGCACATCTGCTTGAGTTCGTGGATGCGAACATTGGCGGGCACCTCGCGCAGGCCGATCGGGAAGAACGGGGCGGCCATCTGGCCGGCCAGCACGACCTCCAGACCATGCCGCGCGCCTTCATACCCGAGGATCTGCAAGCGGTTCTGCGGTTTATAGACCGGCAGGAAGAACGGCAGTCCCTGGATGTGGTCCCAGTGCGTGTGGGTCAGCAGCAACGTCAATTCGAGCGGCTGATCCTTAAACTCACCGAGCAACTGGCGTCCCAGCAGGCGCAGGCCTGTGCCTGCATCGAGAATGATGATCTGGCCGTCGGCACGGACCTCGACGCAGGGAGTGTTGCCGCCGTAGTGAACGGTCGTCGGGCCGGGGGTGGGAATGGAGCCGCGCACGCCCCAGAACCTGATCCGCGCCGGCGCGGCGCCGCGGGACTGGCCGTCAGTGCTTGAGGTCTTTTTCATGAGGCGTTGGAGACCGGGAAGCTACCTTGTCGTCTCGCTGTCCGCGGCGCCTGGGGTTTGGCCCTCGGCCGCGGCGGCCTCGGCCGCCTCCAGCGAGGCATAATAAACGCCAAGGTTGTGCTGGGCGGTTTTGTCTCCCGCCCGCGCGGCGCGGCAGAACCACTTGACGGCCTCGCGCACACTCTTGGGCACGCCGCGGCCGGTTTCGTAGCAGAGGCCGAGGTTGCATTGCGCCGGGGCGCATTCCTGCTCGGCGGCGCGGCGATACCACTTAACGGCCTCCTCGAAGTTCTGGGGCACCACATGGCCGTTCTCGTAAAAGACGCCCAGGTTGAACTGCGCCTGCGGCTCGCCCTGCTCGGCGGCGGCATGATACCATTTTACGGCTTCGGCGTAATTCTGCGGCACGCCCTGGCCGGTCTCGTAGAGCACTCCCAGATTGAACTGCGCCGCCGGATCGCCCTGTTCGGCGGCTTCGCGGAACCACTTGGCGGCTTGCCCGTATTCCTGCGGCACGCCCATGCCGGCCTGATAGCAGAATCCCAGGTAGCATTGCGCCGCGTCGTCATCCTGCTCGGCGGCCCGGCGGAACCACCGGACCGCTTCGGCGTGATCCTGTGGCACGCCCTGGCCGTTTTGGTAGCAAATGCCCAGGTAACACTGCGCTGCCGCATCGCCTTGCTCGGCGGCCTTGCGCACTTCTTCAAAGGACTGCCACGTGCGGCGGTTCTTCTGCATGAATCGCGTG
>CAZHEW010000368.1:2249-3854 GCA_964531815.1 uncultured Verrucomicrobiota bacterium | reverse complement strand
GCTACACCGGCATCGAGAGCCACGAGGGCCTGACCCATTACGGCCTCTACGACACGGTAATTGCGCGAGAGTACGGGGCTCCAGCCGCGAGCTGAGAGTGGTGTTTGTCACGTCCTTTCGCGGGCCATTTTGTGCGAGTGGATACAAGTCAACTGCGGCCCTTAGCTTAATGGGCGCAAGTCCCATTGGCCGGGCTGGGTTCTCGAGGGCGATCCGCTGCCGGGGCGGCGGTGATGCGGGCTAGGCGGCGGGCGCGTAGTCGGGGAACCAGAAGAATTTGTCAATGGCGGCCTGGAGGGCGGCGTCATCCAGGTTCTGGCCGAGTTTTTCGCCGCGGGCGGTTTGGGCAACCTTGAGGGCGATGCGGCGGCTGACGGTGCGCAGCTCCTGGAGACTGGGATAGAGGCAGTTCTCGCCGGCGGGATGCTCGACGGTGAATTCTGCCAGGGACTGGGCGGCGGCCAGGAACATGGAGTCGGTGACGCGGCGGGCCTCGCAGATGAGCGCGCCGAGGCCAACGCCGGGGAACACAAAGGCGTTGTTGCACTGGCCGATGACGTGCTTGCGCCCCTTGAACTCGACCGGCTCGAACGGCGAGCCGGTCGCGACCAGGGCGCGGCCGTCCGAGTGTTGCAGGGCCTCGGCGGGCGTACACTCGGCTTTGCTGGTGGGGTTGCTCATCGGGAAGATGATGGGCCGCTCGCAGTGGTCGGCCATGGCGCGGAGGGCGGCGGGGGTGAAGTCGCCGGGCTGGCCGGTGGTGCCGATGAGGATGGTGGGGCGGACGGCGCGGATGATTGCTTCGAGCGTCGCGGGCGGCGGGGTGGGCAGCCCCGCCAGGGCCAGCTCGTCTTTGCGCAGCGCGACCTCGCGTTTGTGGGCCTCGAGATCCGCGCGGCCTTCCCAGACGAGGCCGCCGGAGTCAATGAAGACCTGGCGCTGGCGGGCTTCGGCTTCCGTGAGGCCGGCGTCGAGCATCGCCGTGCGGACCAGGCGGCCGATGCCGACACCCGCGGCGCCGGAGCCGGCCATGAGAAAGCGCTGCTCGCGCAGTGTTTTGCCGGTGAGGCGCAGCCCGGTCAGGATGCCGGCCAGGGCGACGGAGGCGGTGCCCTGGATGTCGTCGTTGAAGCTGGGGAGCCGCTCGGCGTAGCGGTCGAGCAGGCGGAAGGCGTTGGCCTTCTTGAAATCCTCCCACTGGAGGAGCGCGCGGGGGAAGACGCGCTTGACGGCCTGCACGAATTCCTCGACGAAGGCGTCGTATTCGGGGCCGCGGAGGCGCCCCTGGCGCCAGCCGAAGTAGAGCGGGTCTTCGAGCAGGGCGGCGTTGTCGGTGCCGACATCCAGGCTGATGGGCAGGGTGAGGGCGGGATGGATGCCGGCGCCGGCGGAGTAGAGGACGAGCTTGCCGATGGAGATGCCCATGCCGCCGGCCCCCTGGTCGCCAAGGCCGAGGATGCGCTCGTTGTCGGTGACGACGATGAGGCGGATGTCGCGGTGGCGAAAGTGGCCGAGGCGCTCGGCAATTTGGCCGCGGTCGGCGGGAGTCAGGAACAGGCCGCGCGGGCGGCGGAAGATGTGGCTGTAGCGCTGGCAGGCCTGGCC
>CAZHEW010000368.1:0-2149 GCA_964531815.1 uncultured Verrucomicrobiota bacterium | reverse complement strand
GGAACAGGCCGCGCGGGCGGCGGAAGATGTGGCTGTAGCGCTGGCAGGCCTGGCCGACGGTGGGGGTGTAGATGATCGGGGCGAGGCGTTCGAGGTTCTCGACCAGGAGGCGGTAGAAGAGGACTTCGTTGCGGTCGAGCAGGGCCATGAGGCCAATGTATTGATCGAGGGGGCTGGCCTTCTGGTGGAAGTGCTCCAGCTCCAGCTCAACTTGCTGCTGGAGGGTGAGCACCGCTGGGGGCAGCAGGCCGTCCAGGCCAAGCCGCTGGCGCTCGGCGGCAGTGAAGGCGGCGTCTTTGTTTTGGGCGGGATCGCGCAGGATTTGCTCGCCGCGGGGCTGGCGGGCATCAGCAGAGGGCTTCGGGTTCATGGGTCAATGGGCGGAAATGAATTCGGCGATGCACTGGACGACGCAGCGGGCCTGGTCGTCGGCGAGTTCCGGGTAGATGGGCAGGGCGAGGGTTTCGAGCGCGGCGCTCTCGCTCTCGGGCAGCGCGCCCGCCCGGTAGCCGAGGTAGGCGAAACACTCCTGCAGGTGCAGCGGCACCGGGTAATAAACCTCGTTGCCGATCTCTTTGGCCCGGAGCGCCTCCCGCAACGCGTCCCGGCGCGCCGTCCGGATGACGTACTGGTTGAAGATGTGGCGGCTGGCGGTGATTTTGGGCAGGAAGAGGCCGGGCGCGTCTTTGGGGCCGGCGCGGTATTGGCCGCTGTCGGCGATGGGCAGGCCGGTTTCCTTGAAGAGCTGGTTGTAGCGCGCGGCGTTGCGCTGGCGGGCGGCGGTCCAGGCGTCGAGATGCCGCAGTTTGGCCAGGACGACCGCGGCCTGGAGGGTGTCGAGGCGGAAATTGCCGCCGATGATCTTGTGGTAGTACTTGGGCCGCGAGCCGTGCGCCCGCAGGCACACCAGCTTGTCGGCGCGCTGCGGGTCGTTGGTGACGACCATGCCGCCGTCGCCGGCCGCGCCGAGGTTCTTGGACGGGAAAAAGGAGAAGCAGCCGTAATGGCCGATCGAGCCGGCGCGCCGGCCTTTGTACTCCGCGCCGATCGCCTGGGCGGCGTCTTCGATGACCACAAGCCGGTGCTTTTGCGCGACCTGCATCACGGCGTCCATGTCGGCCATCTGGCCGTAGAGATGCACGGGCATGATCGCCCGCGTGCGGGGGGTGATCTTTGCCTCGATCTGCGCCGCCTGCAGGTTGTAGGTGGCGGGGTCAATATCCACGAAGACAGGTTTGGCGCCAACGCGCGCGATTGAGCCGGCGGTGGCGAAGAAGGTGTAGGGCGAGGTGATGACCTCGTCGCCCGGGCCGATCCCCTCGGCCATCAGGCAGATGAGCAGGGCGTCAGTTCCGGAAGAAACGCCGACCGCATGAGCGCAGCCTGAGTATTGGGCAATCGCCTGTTCGCACGCCTTGACCTGCGGCCCGAGAATAAGCTGCTGCGAGGCCATCACGTCGGCCACCACAGTGTCCAGCTCAGACTTGATGGCCGCATACTGCGCTTTGAGATCCAATAATGGGACTTTCATCCGGGCAGTTATTTCCTGCCGCGCCGATCCTTGCAAGCTTTAACCGGCACTTTTTGAACCCCCCCGGGGCATAAAGAGGAAGGGGCGCGAACATTCCTGGCCGCTTTAATCGTTCGCATCGTGCAAGCGGGCAGGATACCCGCGCGACGGCGGGGGATTCCGTGGCGGGCGTCAGAAACGCGCAGTGCGCTGTCCGCGGCTCGGGGGTCTGTGATTCTGCTTTGACCTGGGCAATTGCGCCTGGAGCCGACGCCGCAGCAGGCGGGGCCGCCGGGGCGGAAGGGAATGTCCGCGGGGCTGTCCGGCGCTTCAGGCGCTGAGCCAATGGTCCCGGTGCGCGGCGACGAAGGCGTCGTCGTTCAGGCGCGGGTAGGCGGCGTAAACGCGGTCAATCTCCTCGCGCTGGCCCGCGCTGAGGCCCTCGGCCGGGTCGAGGCACCAGGCGCCCTCCAGCAACCCCTGCCGCCGCAGAACCTCATGCAGGCCCGCTGGCCGGCACCTGAATTTGATGCGCCCCTGCGGGATGTGACCTAAGTAACACGTTTTGTGGACCTATATATATGAATATGAAAACACTCTCTCCTCCCCAATCGGGCCGCGTCGGCAATGTCGTCCACG
>CAZHEW010000367.1:0-3862 GCA_964531815.1 uncultured Verrucomicrobiota bacterium | reverse complement strand
GACTCTTCGTTTTCCTCTCCGATTCCTACTTCCGGCCTTGGAATTGAAGCACCTCCCGGAACGCAACCTGACCGACCGAGCGCCTTGGAGAATCTACACGAGCGCCTTGGAGAATCTACACGAAGGGTCTGGCTGTGGTGGTCAGGGTGACCTGCGCCGTCAGCGCCGATGGAGTCGCTCACTTCAAGAAATCGGGCATCATGTTCCACCCTTGCCAGAACCCGAGCGTCTATACCGACCCACGCGGCCAATTGCGCCTGCTCGCGAACGCCGGCTCAAAAGGAATCTGGGAATCGGAGACGGTGGACGGCGGCTGGCGCTGCGTTAGTCCCGACTTCCCGCCCGGCGGCGACTGCACCTTCTTTTTCCGCTGGGGAAAGTTCGACTACATCATCGGTGGCTTCACAGGATTCTGGTCGAAACCCGCCGACGCTCCTGATTCGGCCTATGAAGATGTCGTCCGCAAAGGACTCGACTTTTACGACGGCTCCAACGTGCCGGCCATCACGGAAATCGGCGGTGGACGTTTCCTGATGGCCGCGTGGATTCCCATCGGCGGCTGGGGCGGTCCGCTCGTCCTGCGCGAGCTAGTCCAATTCCCTGACGGCCGAATCGGATCGAAGTGGATGAAGGAGATAACGCCAGCAACCGATACCCCCAAGGCTCTCGCGTCGAAGATCACCGACACAACGACCTTCCCGGCAGCCCACGAATCATTCATGCTGGCCTTCGACGTGCAACCCACAGTGGCGAACAAAGGCAGGGTCGGCATTTCGTTCCTGCCGGAGAAAGGCGTGCGCACCGGTTGCGAAATGCAGGTTGCTTTGGACGACCTGCGGGCGCAGTTTGCTCCCACATCAATCGACGGCTTCGCCGCTCGCGAGAAATCCCTGCGCGAAGGCGGCGCCCCGCAGCAGGCCGGCAACTACGCAATTGAAAACCTCATTGGCGTGGGGGGACCTTTCACAGTGCGTGTCATCGTCCACAACGACGACAAGGTTGGCGGCTCGCTGATTGACGCGGAAATTGCCGGTCAACGCACGATGATTTCCTATCGCCCCGATCTCACCGTGAAGAACCTGCTGTTCCGAGCCGACGGGGTTAAATTCAAGGAGGTTCGGATCGCGCCGTTCAAGAAGTAGTCATTGGCTGGCGGTCCCTTTGCACTAATCTCACCTCACCCGAAACTAAAGAACCCCCAAAAGCCCAATGATTCAGGTAGGCTTGGGCCTCGCCTTTGCTCTTGATGGCGTAGAACTTAGCGGTGAAGCTGTATTCCAACCCATCGATCTGCGGGAAGATAAACCACATCCAATGGCTTCTCTTTTTGCCTCGCTTCAGCTCCGTTAAGGCCCGTTGGAATACGGCGGACTGAGCTTCGACGAAACGATTCAAGTCAAAGCGATCTGCGGGTTCCGTGGTATTGGCCATAGGGAGTTTATGGCCCCCGAGCCCGATGAATGCAAGCGAGCAGCCCGGCCTTAGGCGAACAATTTCTCACTTTTCTCTTGCGTCCATCTCGGTTCGAGTGCATAAATAGTGATATTGAAAAGAATGAGACTTAGTCGTTTCAATCTGTGCAATCGTGACTGCTAACTATAGTAACGCATGAACTCCAAGAAACTCCTCACCCTTAGCTCTGTTTCCCTCGTTGGCGCTTCCGCCGCCTTCGCCACCTCCGATTATGGCCCGGCGGTGGATCGCATGATCACCGCCTGTGCCAAATGGTACACCTCCGGCTACGGCCACAAGTTTGCCGTGGTGCATAGCATGGAGGGATACTATCTGACCGGCACGTCCTACCTGCGGCGCTGCGATATCTCGGCCAGTTGCCATTACACAGTCAACGGGCTGGTGGACTACTCAGGCGATGCGGCGCGGGGCGAGATTTCGCAATTGGTTTACGAGTCACGCTACGCGTGGCACGCGACGTGTTGGAACCAGCATTCATTGGGGACGGAGCACGAGGGATTTGTGGGCAACCCCGCCTGGTTCACGGAAGAAATGTATCAGGCTTCGGCGCTGCTGCACCGTCATATGGCGGACAAATTCGGCTTTGCCAAGGACCGGAACCACATTGTAGGCCACAACGAGAAGTCATCCTCGGCCTGGCGCTCGTATGCATCGGCCAACTTAGGCATTAATCCTTCATGCAACACACACAGTGATCCGGGTGGCTACTGGAACTGGTCGCACTTCATGGCCCTGATCATCGGCGGCACTGACAACGCGTCGTTCGTTTCGCAGTCCGTCGCCAACGGCACCTCCTTCTCTCCGGGCCAGGCGTTTTCCTGCAGCTTCACGATGCATAACAACGGGACAACGACTTGGATTGCCAATGGCGGGGATGGTTACACTTTCAACAACAACGGCGGCACGTCCATGGGCGCGCCTTTCGCCACAGCGCTCGGAGGCAATGTGGGGCCAGGCGGCAACGCAAGTTTCGGCATTAACTTCACCGCTCCGACCACGCCCGGAAGCTACACGGCCACCTTCCGCATGAACAGTACGAGCTTTACTTACTTCGGAACCCAGGTGTCTTTCACCATCAACGTCGTCAATCCTGTTCCCGTCATCACCACGCAACCGGTAAGCGTGACCAAGAACCCCGGGGAGACCGCGACGTTCACGGTGGCGGCCACGGGGGCGACTGGTTACCAATGGAAGAAGAACGGGGTAAACATTTCGGGGGCGACCTCGGCGACGCTGACGCTGTCGAATGTGCAGTTGTCCAACGCGGGGTTTTATACGGTGGTGGTGAGCAACGCGGGGGGCTCGGTGACCAGCAGCCAGGCGCAGTTGGTGGTGACGGCGACGGCGGTGGCGGTGGGGACGGGGGGGGGATTGCGCGGGCTTTATTACAACAACACGGATTTCAGCGGGCTGGCGCTCTCGCGGCTGGATGGGCCGGTCAATTTCGACTGGGCGGCCGGGTCGCCGGGAGGGAGCGTGGGGGCGGATAGTTTTTCGGCGCGGTGGACGGGGCAGGTGGAGCCGCGCTACAGCCAGACCTACACGTTCTACACGGGGACCGATGACGGGGTGCGGCTGTGGGTTAACGGAGTGCTGTTGATTGATCACTGGGTGGACCAGGGCTACACGGAGTGGAGCGGTTCGATTGCGCTGACGGCGGGGCAGAAGTACAGCATTCAGATGGATTACTATGAGAACGGGGGCAGTGCGGCGGCGCAGTTGCGGTGGTCGAGTGCCAGCCAGGTCAAGCAATTGATACCGGCCAGCCAGTTATATCGGCCGGTGCCGGTATTGGCGGGGATTGGGAACAAGACGGTGGCGCAGAGCAGTGCGTTGAGCGTGCCGGTCTCCCTAACGTCGTGGGACCAGGTGGGCGGGGTGACAGCGTTTGAGGATTTTGAGAGCTATGGGGACGGGACACCGACGGACCAGATCATGTTCCGGAAGCCGGGCAATTCGGCTACGACCAGCGGGTATTTGGATGGCGGGGTGACCAATTACAATGTGCCGACGGCGAGTTTTCCGGCGGGGCGTTCGAGTGCGCGGGCGATGCACGTGTCATGGAGTTTTGCGAGCGGGACAACGGATTCGTGGCTGCGGTTGACCACCTACAACTCAGTGACGCGGCCCAATCCGATTGTGGATATCACGCAATCGCTGTGGTTCGACATCTATTCGGACAAGGCGCTGAAGGTGGGGGTGAATGTGCGGGAGGCCAATCCGACAGGCGGGATAGGGGCGGACGGGGGAACCAGCGGGACGATCGAGTATGTGGGGGTTCCGAGCAAGACCACGGGGACGCCGAGCACGCCCATACCAAGCCGAACGGTGGGGGCGGGGAGTTGGACGACGTTGAAGTTCAACCTGCCGCAGGAGCCGGCGACGGGAT
>CAZHEW010000366.1:0-3869 GCA_964531815.1 uncultured Verrucomicrobiota bacterium | reverse complement strand
GCAGGCGAGCGCCTCGGGCCAGCCGGCGAATCAGGATGGCGGATTGCAGTGGCACGACGCGCGCGAGTTGGCGGTGGAAGGCAAGGGGTGGGCCGACACGAAACAGTTCTACGACCGGCTGCCGGGTCGCGCCGAGGGGGTCGTGCGCGGAGCCGTCTGGGGCTTGGGCCAGGATTCCGCGGGCCTGGCGGTACGCTTTGTCACCGACGCCGCGGCGATTTCGGCGCGGTGGACGCTGCGCCGCGAGCGGCTGGCCATGCCGCACATGCCGGCCAGCGGGGTGAGCGGCGTTGACCTCTACGTCAAGGACAAAGGCCGGTGGCGCTGGCTGGGCGCCGGGCGGGCGGAGAAGTATCCGACCGAGGAAAAGGTTCTGGCCAAGGATCTGACGCCGGAGCGGCGCGAGTATCTGCTCTACCTGCCCCTCTACAACGGCGTCGCCGATGTGCAGATCGGCCTTCCAGCCAACGCAAAGCTGGAGGCGGCGGCGCGGCGCGCACCGGCGCAAAAGCCGATCGTGTTCTACGGCACCTCCATCGTGCAGGGCGGTTGCGCCTCGCGACCGGGCATGGCTTACCCGGCAATCCTGGGCCGGTGCCTGGACCGGGAGCAGATCAACCTCGGATTCTCGGGCAGCGCCTGGGGCGAGCCGGAGGTGGCACGCCTGCTCGCCGAACTGGACCCCGCGGCCTACGTGCTGGACCCGCTGCCGAATATGAAGGAAGAATGGGTGGCGCCCCGGCTGCAGGAGTTCATCGCGATCCTGCGCGCGGCGCGTCCGAAGACCCCCATCGTGCTGGTGGAGCATGCTGTTTATCCCGACGGTGATCGCCTCGGGCCGCAGGGCGAGCGTAGCGCCAGGGCCAACGCGCGGCTGCGCGAGCTGCACCGTCGGCTGGTCCGCGCGGGTGACAAGCGGCTGCTTTACGTTTCGGGGGAAGGATTAACGGGGGCGGACCGCGAGGGCACCGTGGACGGGTCACACGCGACCGACCTTGGTTTCATGCGGATGGCCGATGCAATCGAACCAGTGGTTCGGCGCGCCCTGAAGTTCCGGCATTGAGCCATTCCCCGCACGCGCAACCTCACTCGGGCGCGCGTCTCCTTCCTCTCCACTCCAGCTTTCTCTCGCCGGAGAAGTAAGTATCCGGCTGCGGCGAGGCCGTTTCCAACTGGCCCTGCTTCCTTTCCCGGCGCGCGCGATGGCGACGGCGCGCGCGACGACGTTTCACCGTCCGGTACTGGAGGTATGCCAGATAGATCACGAGACCAGCGGCAAACACTACCGTCCCCCACATCAGGGCGGCCTCGATCTTGTCAAAAAAACCCAACATCACGTCGGTTCAATACACGCCTCCGCCAAGCCCCGGCCTGGGCCAAGTCATGGCTCGGGTCATAAACAGCAAAAATCAGCCATGAACTGCCAGAACTATCCTGGTTTGACAATCCACTCAGAGCCTGCCACACTATGCCCCACTTTTAGAAGCATGAAATACTACTCTTCTCTGGCTGCAGCGACGTCGTTTCTACTGCTGGCTCCGATGCCAATGCTGGCTGAACAAGCCGCCCCCTCACTGATCTACGAAACCCCCCAGGAGTTTTTTGCAGACGGCGACTTTGACCGGGACGGACGGAAGGACCTGGTGATCGTTGACAGGGAAACCGGCAAGTTCCGGCTGGGCTACCAGTTGACCCCCGGGACATTCTCCTGGGTGGATTGCCGGCCCAGCGGGATCAAGGGCATCACCGGGTTCAGCATCGGTCCACTGATCAAGAAAGACCGCGAAGCGCTGGCCTTTACCTCGCCCGATGCCAACGAGATCACGCTGGTGGACGTGTCCAGCCCGACAGCGTCGAGCAAGCCCGTGACCTTGCCATTCACGGCTGCCCTGGGACCCAATACGGTCGTGGCGGTGGACATTGGCGGCGAGGGCAACAACGAGCTGGCCGATCTGGCGGTCGGGTCCATCTACAATTCGCCCGAGCCGAACCTGGGCGTGCTGCTGCGCAATGATGGCGCCGAGTTTCCCAAATTGGCCGAAGTGCCTCTGCAAGGACCGGCGGTGCGGGGCAACCGGCTGGCGGTCAAGACGGGGCAGCCACAACTGATCTGCGGACTGGTGCAGGGCGACAAGGGCGACACCCTGATGGCCGTGGATCTGAGCAGGGGTAAACCGGTAATGGTGGCCATGGCTGCCGACCTGCCTGCCGGTTCGGATTATGCCGTGGAGCGTTTTCGCGGTTCCCCTTTGTGCGAGTTCATCGTCTATAAGCCCGGCGAGAAAAGCGTGACGGTGCGTCCGGTGGAAGAACCAGCGGCCGGTACGTTTCAGTTCGGCGCCGGCCAGAGTTTCGACCTTGGCCAGCCGGTGCGGCGGGTCATGGCGCTAAACGCAAACGGCGCGAAGAAACTATTCGTCATATTCGGCGAGGGCGAGAAGGCCGGTGTGTTTGATTTTGACGGAACCAAAGCGCCGGTGCTGGTCCAAAACCTGGCAGCCACGAACGATTTGTTCACCGGCGCGGCGGGGATGCCGGGCGGCTTCATTGCCTTCTCCAAGCCCGCTGGCGGCAAGTCTTCCACGCGCTACCAAACGTTCAACGTGAGCGGCAGCGCCTGCACGCCCGGCCCGTTCGGCGGCCTGGCTTCCCTGGCAGACAATGATAACATCATTATCCCGGACATCCACGCGCGGATCGTTGCCAAGCCCACGATCTCGACCGCAGCCGAAATGAAGCCTTACACCAACACGATTCCGGGGACGCAGGTGAGCTTTGCAATGGTGCCGGTCCCTGGCGGCGAGTTCCTGATGGGCAGCCCGGACAGCGAGGCGGGGCGCAAGCCGGACGAAGGCCCGCAGCACAAAGTGAAGGTTGCTCCCTTCTGGATGGGCCGGTGCGAAGTAACCTGGAACGAATACGAGCTGTTCATGTACCCGGACGAGGAAAAGCGGACGCGCGCCACGATTCCGACGGACGCCGCGGCAGACAAGTTGGCGGACGCCGTGACGCACCCCTCCCGGCCATACGTCGAGATGAGCTTCGGCATGGGCAAGGACGGCTTCCCGGCTATCGCCATGACACAGCACGCGGCCAACAAGTACTGCCAGTGGCTCAGCGCCAAGACCGGGCAGTTCTACCGCCTGCCGACCGAGGCGGAATGGGAGTACGCCGCGCGCGCGGGCACGACGACCGCCTATTTCTTCGGGGACGACAAGGCCAAGCTGAGCGAGTACGGGTGGTTCGAGCAGAACAGCGACTTCAAGTATCAGAAGGTCGGCAAGAAGAAACCCAATCCGTGGGGACTCTACGACATGTGCGGCAACGTGGTCGAATGGGTGCTCGACCAGTACTCATCGGACTTCTACAAGCAAAGCGCTGCGGACAGCGTCAGCGTCGAGCCGTGGAACAAGGCGACCAAGCCTTACCCGCACTCGGTGCGGGGCGGCTCCTGGGACGACGAGGCGACCATGTGCCGCAGCGCGGCTCGGCGCGGCTCGGACCGCTCCTGGAAAATGCAGGATCCGCAGTTGCCCAAGAGCATCTGGTATTTCTCGGACGCGCAGTTTGTCGGCTTCCGCGTTGTGCGGCCTCTCAAGGTGCCGTCCATCGAGCAAATGCAGATGTACTGGACAAGCGGCGTCGAAAGAGACTAGACCCCCAGTGCTGGCACGTCTGCAACAGGAACACCGGCTTTCGACTGTAACCTAGAACAAACACATCAAACTGAAAGGTCCAATGCAAGATAACACTACCAATCCTTCAAACGCGGTTTCGCGCCGCCAGTTCCTTAAGAGCTCGACGGTCATGGCCGCCTCGGCGGCGGCCGCGGTGAGCTTCCCCTCGGTGCTCCGCGCGCAGAACAAGCA
>CAZHEW010000365.1:0-3875 GCA_964531815.1 uncultured Verrucomicrobiota bacterium | reverse complement strand
AATGCGCGGCGATCTCCCGCAAGGTGGGCGTGAGCCCCGCGGAGTCCTGTTTCCCTTGAATAAACCCTAAAATCTGCTGCTGTCGTTCAGTTAGCTCATTCATACTGAACAAATGTCCATCCCCGGGAGCAATTTGTCAATCCCGTTAAAGCTGTCCAAAGTCGAGAGAGGCTTCTTTCTGCCCCCGCGCCGCCGGGTGCCGCCGTTCTGCCACCATCCCATCTCCATCCTACCTCCGTTCCACCTCCGTTCCACCTCCGTTCTACCTCGGTTCAGCAAACGGACGTACTACCCAGGTACAACGGAGGTAGAACGGAGGTAGGACGGAGGTATCCCCCCGGCGGGATAGCGGCAACCGGCTCGCTGGCAGGGGAACCGCGAAGGGGAGCCGCCCGGGGGCGCGATGAATTGGGGGGAATATCCTGGCGTGCCGCCGGCACGTATTGGACGCCGCGTTCGCCAGGTCGCGCCGAGCCTTTTCCCCGGTCAGCGCGCGACGGGCGGCGCGGGGCGGTAAGGACGATGGGTCAGGAGCTGCCAGGTCTGGCCGGTGTCGTAGGCCTTGCCCAGATCGAGCGGCTGCGGCAGCCAGGTGCGGTAGTAGTTACCTTCCCGCCATTCGTTGCCGGCGGAGGCAAAGTCGCACAGGGGCAGGGTGCCGGTTTGCCCGTTGATCTTGAACGGCAGGTCAAAGGCCATCCAGGCGCCGAGGTTCCGGGCCGCTTTGCGATTCGGTTTGAGCAGGACGTAAGGCGCCGCGCTGTGATCGAGGGTTGCCAAGGCGCCCGGACGGGGCGGCACGAGGCGGTTGTCAAGGGCGAGCACCGCCGGTCCGCGGGCCACCGCCATTTGTCCGTTGCCATCCGGCGCTTCGAGGATTCGGCCGCGGAAATCAAACACCACGCGAACCCGGTCACCCGCCCGCCAGGTGCGGCGGATCCTGGAGTAGGTGCCTGCCTTTGCCATGACGCTCTTGCCATTGACGCGCAGATCCGTGTCGCGGCTCCACGCCGGGATGCGCAGCGCCAAGGTGAACTCCTCGCGCTGCTTCGGGCGCAGGATAATATCCACCTTCTCGGCAACCGGGTAGTTCCCCTTGATCTCGATGTCCAGCGGGTTGCCCGTCGGAGTCTCGAGCCTGGCCTGCGCCGGCGCGCATAAATTGACCACGGGTCCGTCGGCGCTGCTCATAACCGCCCAAAAGGGCGTCAGCATCAACCCGCGCGGCCCGTTGACAGCGCAGCAGCTCAGGCCCACATCTTCGTGCTGCATGTCGCTCGGCACGCGCTCGCCCATCGGCGCGCTGAAATAGGCCCACCACGCCCCGTCCGGCATCATTGCGCCGAGCAGGCCGTTATAGAGGTTCTTCTCCAGTTCGTCGGCGTAGCGCGCGTCGCCGGTTAGGCGCAGCACCTGAACGAGAAACTTCATCCAGGTTGCGGTGACGCAGGTTTCCATGGGCCGGTTCACTGCGGTGGTCTGCTTGCGCTGGCCGCCGAACCAGTGCTCGATTTGGGTGCCGGGGCCGACGATTGTTACTTCGTCGCGCAGAATGCTGTCGGCCAAAGCTGTAACCGCGTCCCGGTATCGGCGCTCGCCGGTGACGCGGTGAAGCTCGCACAGGCCCTCGAAACAGGACATCATCTCGTAGGCTTTGTTCCAGCTCATCTTCTCGGGGGCAATGCCGGCCAGCGCGTCCTCGAGCAGCCTCATGCCGCCCGGCAGGGCTTGCGAAGGCTTGCTCCACTGAGCGACGAGATAATTGGCGAACTCCACGTATCTCTGATTGCCGGTGCGTTGATACAGCAGCACCGCCGGTTCGAGGACCGAGGAAGCCGCCAAACCCTTGTGTTCGCCGACGTCGGCAATGTTGGTCTTCCCCGGGCCGACCTGGGCCAGCAAGGTATCGAGGTGGCGGCACGCTGCCTCCAGTGTCTTCGCATCGCGCGTGCGGTCATAATAGGCGATCACGCCGAGCAGGGCGTACTTGCGACCCCAAACATCCCATCCTTTAAGGCGGTGCTCGGGCTGCCGGGTGCCGAGGTAACCGTCCGGCGCGGCGGTCGCCAGAAGGGCTTCGGCGGCCTGGTTGAGCTTGGCGCGGGTCGCGGGCGTGGACTGGTAGGCGTCGGCCAGCGCCAGGGAGGTGAACCATTTGCCCCAGTATTCACAACGCCAGTCGCCCGAGCCGATTTCGCGCTTTTCGCGGTAGGGCTTAACCACCGCCTCGAGGTCCTGCGCCAGCAGGCGGTTCTGGGTGCAAAGGTCGAGCTGTGCCCCCAACCGGCCATCCAACCTCACGGCGGCGGGCGGCGCGGGGACGTAAGTGTCTTCGGCCAGCGGGCGAGGCGGCCCCGCCATCACCGCAGAAGCCCCACAGAGCCACAGAATCAGAAGTGGCAAGCGTCGAATCAAGCGGCGGCAACCAGCACGGGTTATCCAGGCGGCGCCCGGGGTCAGGTAGTGCGTAAAGACCATACGACGGGAGGATTTCACGGTTTACGGCCGCCGTCAAAGTCGTACAGCGCCCGGGTCAGCGCCCTGATTCAAGCTGGGCAATCCGTTCCCTTTTGCCTATTCTCCGCGCGTGAACCTGAGGCAAATAGCCAGGCACGCCGCCTTCGTGGCCCTGGCTGCTATTCTGCTCGCCGCGCCTGGCTGTGCGACCCGCAAAGCGGCCAGCGCCCCGGCCGCCAGCGAAAAGGCGGCCGCCTACGCGCGCACCGTGGCGCATCTGATTGACCCGGCCAACCTGGCAACGCTCCGCGCGCCCCGCGCCGCAAATCCCCGCGTCCAGAAGGCCGTTTACTGGCTCAGCCACGCCGCCTCAAACAGCGTCCCCCAGGAAGTCGTCGTTGACCTCGCCGTCAAGTTGGTCGGCATGGAAGGGAAGGCGGCCAAGCTGACCAGGGGGGCGTTGCTCCGCAACCTGGACATCGCTAGCAGGCTCGGTTGCCTCGACGCGGGAGGTCTGGAGGAAATGCGGCGGGGCAAGTCCGCCACCGTCCAGCGTGGCCCCTACGCCGGCGACCAGCTTTCAGTGGACCACATAATTCCGCGCTCCGTTTGTCTGGAGCTGGACAACGTGATTTCCAATCTCGAGCTCATGCCCCAGCGGCTGAACTCCCGCAAACGTGCCGCGGTCGGTGTACGTCAGCTTGATCTGGCCCGGAAACTCCATGCGGCGGGACTCCTCTCCGCCGAGGGGAGACACTCGGTTGAAGCGTGCGCCGAACGATAGCTGGCTCGGCAAGGTCTGGGAGGAATGGAAATGGCTTGAGGTGCAACATCGTCCGCTATGAGCAAGAGAATTGTATTGATCACTGGAGCGACGCGCGGCCTGGGCCGGGCAATGGCAGATGAGTTCGTTCGGCAGGGGCATACGGTTCTGGGCTGCGGCCGTTCCCGGAAGGGAATTGAACAGCTTTGCCACCAGGCCGGGCCGGCACATGACTTCTCGGAGTTGGATGTCACTTCGGACGAACAGGTGAGGGCCTGGGCCGTCCGGCTGCTCGGCTCCTACGGGCCGCCCGACCTTGTGCTCAACAACGCCGGTGTCATCAACCGGAACGCCCGCTTGTGGGAGGTGCCCGCGCCGGAGTTCGCGCGGGTGCTGGACGTGAATGTCAAGGGCATCGCCAATGTGATCCGCCACTTTGTGCCCGCGATGGTTCAGCGCAGGCGTGGGGTGATCGTGAACTTCAGCTCCGGCTGGGGCCGGTCCGCGGCGGCCGACGTGGCGCCTTACTGTGCCAGCAAGTGGGCCGTCGAAGGACTGACTCGGGCGTTGGCGCAAGAGTTGCCTCGCGGCATGGCGGCCGTCGCCCTGAATCCGGGCATCATAAACACCGACATGCTGCAAACCTGCTTTGGCG
>CAZHEW010000364.1:0-3884 GCA_964531815.1 uncultured Verrucomicrobiota bacterium | reverse complement strand
GCGCTACGCGCCGGAGATCCGGCAAATCCTGCGGCAGAAGGCGCAGTTGGGCGAGCTGCGCTGGATCACGATCTGTACGAGCAAGACCTGGGAGCGCTACGCTATTCACGCGCTGGAGGCGATCTGGCCGGTGCTGGGGCCGGGATTTCTCGGCGTGCGCACTGAGAGCCGCCCCGGGTCAGACATTGCTTACCTGACCCACCGGAGCGGTGCGCAAGTGAGCCTTGCGGTCATCCATGACGCGGTGGGCAGCTATGGCGCGCTGCACGTCTTTGGCACCAAGGGCAACCTGGCGGTAAGCTGCTGGGACACCTACACCGCGTTCCGCAATCAGCTTTGCGCCTTTGTGGAGATGCTGCGCACGGGCGAGCGCCCCTACCCGCTGAGTGAGACGATCGAACTGATGGCAGTGATCATCGCCGGTCTGCGCAGCCGTGAACGCGGCGGCGCCCTCATCGAGCTGAAGGACATTTTCTCCGAGTTAGAGCCCCCGTTCGGGCACCCGTAGCGCGAAAGCCAGCGGCCCTCACTGCACGCGGAGGCGATAGAAACGCTCCGTGTCGGGCGGGCTCAGATCGAACAGCGTAGTCAGGTTTCCGGTGCACGGGGCAGAGGCGGCCGGGTTCCAGGTGTGGGGCAACCGGAGGGTTGTGGTGTACTCCAGGTAGTTGGTCAGGCTGGCGCTGCCGAGGCTCGCGAAAGTGAAAGTCAAACCCGCGGCGGGCGATCCCGAGATTCTGACCGTGCTGCGTATCGGCGTCGGAACCGTCATCAGGAAAGCGCGCGTGACTTCGCCCGCGATGCCGATCCCCGTAATGACCAGGTCTCCCGTCGCGCTGACCCCGATGCTATACGCGCGGCTCAGGCGGGTGAAAGCGCCCCCAATGTCCTCGGCCGCAGCATACTGCATCAGGTCAAGCACGGTCCACTTTGCCGGGTCGGGATCACTCGTGTCCCACAAAACAGCGGTTTCAGCGCCGCGGTAGCTCATGCCCACGACATAAAGCCCATCCGGCGTGCAACCCCACGGCGTCGCCGCGTTGCCGTTGGCTCCGCTCGTGTCGGGGAAACTGGGCAGCTCGTGGATGCTCAACTGCGTAGCCGGCCCGGGCATCGTCGGCGCGAATACCGCTTTATAACCCCAGTTCCCTGGCCGGCCGCCCGGCACCGGTGACTGGCCGAAGATTCTCGTCCCGTCGGCGCTGATCGCAAACGGTTCGCCGTTGGTAGTGCCATCCAGAGCGCCAAAAACCCATGCGGCCGGGGTGCCGGTCCCGCGCCAGTCGAGCACGTAGTTGCCCCTGGGGTTGCCCCGCCACCCCACAGCCCTTCCGGTGCTGGAAATGCCATTCACCCCGGCGGGCATTGGTTTAGGAATCCCCTTCACGTCCCATTGCGGAGGCATCGGCCAGGCGCCGGAGAACTTGCCGACATACTCCTGGTAACCGCTTGAGTTGTCGTCCGACCACGTTGCGTAAAAGGCATCCGACGAAGTCCCGGCCAGCCCGTTGGCGGAAGGCAGGTGCGGCGTTTTGATGCTGCCGCCCGAAGTCTGTACCCGGTTGGCGAACGCCGTGCCGTTGGTCGTCATGAACACCGTCGGCCAGCCGGCGGAGAGGCCGGACATGACAACTTCCCGTTGGCTGCCCCTGGTGCGGCAGCCCACTCCCGTCAGGATGCTTGCCTGGGCGTCATCGGCGGAAAGAACATTGAAGACCTCGGCCATGTCAATGTCATAGAGGAATCCTCGCGCACTGCCGGAGGCGCCGACCACCCAGCGCCCATCCGGTGTGATGGCTCGAGCTTCATTACTCGTATCCCCTGCCAACGCCGGTATAGTGGCGAGGGTGCGGGCCCCGAAAACGCGGGTTGCCACCGTCAGCCTCGCCGCGCGGCTGGTTGCGCTCCCGTAGGCATTGCCGACCACGCAGCGGTAACTGGCCGCGTCGTTGGTGTCCGCGCCGGTAATCGTGAGTGTCGCCGTGCGGCAGCCCGAATAGTGCGCGCCATCGGACAAGTCAACCTGATCCTTCTGCCACTGGTAGGACAGTGGCGAAGTGCCAATGGCCGTCACGCTGAATGTCGCCGTGCTGCCGCCCAGGACGGCGCTGCTCGCGGGCTGCCGGGTGATCGCCGGAGGATCGCTGACCAGGACACCACTTCCCGCCATGAACGAAAACAGCGATGCGTTCTGCAGGATGAACCGGAGTCGCAAGAAGGGCATCCCCACCGGCAGCTCGGCGTGCGCGGCCCACGCCACCAATTGGTTGACGCTGTCACCGGTCAATGCGGCACAGTCGGCTTGACTGTAACCCGGCAGGACATCACCACTGGGATCGAGCACCTCCACTTTCAGCCAGCCCCCGACTGCCTGGTAATTTACCCGCAGCGGCCCGGCGGCTCCGCTCAGGCTCTTGGTGGTCACGGTGCCAACCGCCGTTCCTGCGTCGAGGGACGCGAAGCCATCCTTGCGCAGCGTCGCCAGGCCGATCGAGCCGGTGGTCTGCGTCAGTGGAAAGCCGTGCACCTGGTCGAGCCCGCCGTACCAAAGCTTAATGGTATCGCCCTCCACGATCGGCGCTCGAGCGGTGAAAACCATCCCATCATCCCAGGAACCTTCCGCCCCCAGCGGCAAGAGTGGCGGGCGGTCCCCTTCCTCGCGCGTCCAATGCACCCCGTCGTGACTGCTGACCAGCTCGACGAAACACGGGCCGACGTAGTAACCCTCCGCGTCGGTCGCCCGGAAGATCCAAAGGAAGCCAATATACATGGACTCATAAGGAAAAGCCGACAGCCCGTACAAATGCGTCCGTTGGACCGTGCCCGCCGGCACCCAACGATCGTCAATGGTGTCCGGTTCAAGGATGAGCGACTCAGTGGGCCAGGTCGCGATGTTGGTGGTCGTGGTCAGCGCCACGCTCCGGCGCTTCAGCCCGTTCACATAGGAATTATTCTTCACATATCCCAGGTACCGCTGGGTGTGAGGGTCCCAACAGAACTGGCCGACGTCGCTGCCACCGGTGAAGACGGGGTTGTTCGGGGCGTCCGTGACGTGGATGCCGTCGGGCGACCAGCCGGCATAGTAGCCCGCCTCTTCCCGGTTCATGAACTTATAGAGTTGGTTGGGGGCCGTGTCCCAGGGCGTCTGCATTACCGACGTCATCCCCCCCGCCGTCGGCCGGGTGAAGTACATGTTGTTGGCCGTCGAACCGTGCCAGGAGCGCAAGTTGAGAATCGGCTTGGTCCAGTTGATGCCGTCCGGGCTGGTCGCGTAGAGTTCCAGGCTCCCGTCGTTGTTCGTATCATCAGGACGCAGAGTGTGATACCACATCCGGTAGCCGGTGCGGGTCTCGTTGGGCAGCACCGTGCCGTAAAGGTACACCGGGCCCTCCCAGGGCCGGTCGGTCACCAGGACAGGATTATTCGCGTATTTCTGGAAGGCATGATAGGTGCGGACCACGTTGGTGCGGCCCGCCACCGGAAAGTCGTCCACGAATAACTGCCACGGCCCAGTCAGATCATCCAGGGCGGTGGCGGCCCAACCCCCGGGGGCCGCAGGGCCGAGCAGGACCACCAGCGTGAGACACGCCGCGCGCCTGATCCTCCAGCGACCGTTGACCAGCACTGTCATCAGCCAGCTTTCGCGGCAACCAGACTCCTCAGGCATGTGATTCATTCGCTGCTTTCTGCTATCTCAATGTGCCGGGTTGGTCCGGGTCACTGCCAGATGCTAAAGCCGCCATCCACCACCAGGTTATGGCCGGTGACATAATCCGAGGCCCGCGAGGCCAGGAACAGCACCGCGCCCCGCAAGTCAGTCTCATCGCGCCCCATGCGGCCCAGCGGGGTGCGGTCGCTGTAATCCTTCACAAAGCCCGCCGGCA
>CAZHEW010000363.1:0-3902 GCA_964531815.1 uncultured Verrucomicrobiota bacterium | reverse complement strand
GGCCGGCCCGAAGTCGCCAGGCTGGTCAACCTGGATTGCCTCACCTATGCCGGGCGGCTTGAGAACCTCGCGGACGTGGCAGGGCATCCGAAGTACGTTTTCGAGAAGGTGGACTTGCGCGACAAGGCCGCCGTGTCGAAGGTCGTGCAACTGCATGCCGTTACTCACGTAATGCACCTGGCGGCTGAGTCCCATGTGGACCGCTCCATCACCGGTCCGGGTGATTTTGTGCACACTAACGTGGTAGGCACCTTTAACCTGCTCGAAGCTTGCCGCGCGGCATGGCCGGCTGAGGGCGCGGACCACCGTTTCCACCACGTCTCCACCGACGAAGTGTACGGAAGCCTGGGCCCGACGGGCTTCTTCACCGAAACCACGCCGTATGCCCCCAACTCGCCTTATTCGGCCAGCAAAGCCGCCAGTGACATGCTCGTGCGGGCGTACCATCATACCTACGGTCTGGAGACCGTGATCACAAACTGCTCGAACAACTACGGTCCGTACCAGTTTCCGGAGAAGCTTATTCCGGTGGTGATCCAAAGCGTGCTGGCCCGCAAACCGGTTCCCGTCTATGGCGATGGAATGAACGTGCGCGACTGGCTCTATGTTCGCGACCATGCCGAGGCGCTGTGGACGGTTTTGATCCGGGGACGGCCCGGCGACACCTACAACATCGGCGGCCACAATGAATGGGCCAACCTCCACATTGTGCATCTGATTTGTGATCTGATTGATGAAATGGCGCCGCAGCTTGGCGGCCGCTCCCGCGACCTGATCACCTTCGTCAAGGACCGCCCCGGCCACGACCGGCGCTACGCCATCGACGCCCGCAAGCTCGAACGCGAACTGGGCTGGGTGCCCGCCCACCGGTTCGAGGATGGCATCCGGGAGACGGTGCGCTGGTATCTCGACCACCAGGCGTGGGTGCGCTCCGTCTTGAAGCACTAAACCTGGATTCCGCAGTTGAACAACGAAGACGCGAAGACGCAAAGGTTGACGATAAAGTGATGGCAGGCATGTCACCCAAGCTCAATACCTTCACTGGTAGGAGAACTCAAAACACCCCCGGATTGGCCGTTCCCCGCCTGTTCCTTCGCGTCTTCGCGTCTTTGTTGTTCAAGAGATGAACTCGTCGCGAGGGTGGAAGTTTTACTTCGTCCAGGCCCTGACGTTGGTGCGCGTGCCGCTCATCTTTGTCTTCCTCGCAGTCAGTGTCTTCTGCGGCCACCCCCCGTCGGAAGCATGGTTCATGGTTGCGTTCGGAGCGATGATCCTGTCGGCGGTAACAGATCTGTTTGACGGCTACTTCGCCCGTAAGTTCGAGGTGACCTCGCGCTTGGGCAGCTACGCCGACCCGATGACAGATAAGGTCTTTTATCTGACGACTTTCCCCACGCTGGTCTATCTGGCGGCCCGGGTGGGCCAGCATACTCACGCACGGACGCTGCTCGTTCTGGCAATCCTGTTCCTGCTGCGCGATCAGTGGGTGTCGTTCCTGCGGTCGCTGGGAGCGCTGCATAACCTAAGCGCCAAGGCGAACTGGTCCGGAAAGGTCCGCACGTTGATCTCGTTCCCGACGATCTGCGTGATCTATTACTATCTTCAAGCCCCGCCGCACTGGTGCTGGCGGGCGCCCGCGCTCCTGGTCTATGGCTTGGAAGGGCTGAGCGTGGCCATCAACTTGATTTCGATCGGGATTTACACGGCGCGCTTCTGGCCGGCGCTCCGAGATGAACTGCGGCCGCCTGACAAGTAGGAACCCCGAAGCGCGCATTTTCAACTCAACTGCCATGCAAAAGAAAATCCTCTTCATCGGTGGCACTGGCAATATCTCGGCGGAGTGTGCTGCGCTGCTGTGCGAGCGCGGCCACGAAGTCCTTGTTCTCAGCCGCGGGCGGACGGCGGTGCCGTCGTGCTACCGGGCGATTCGTGCCGAGCGCAAGGATCCGGCTGCCATGCGCCACGCTCTCAAAGGCGTGCGACCCGATGTGGTGCTCAACTTCCTTGGCTATGACCTCGCCGATGTGCAGATTGACTACGAATTGTTCAACGGCGTGGTGGGTCAGTACGTCTTCGTTAGTTCCACTGTCGTGTACGCCAGGCCGCCAGCTCGGTTGCCCTTGACCGAGGATGCTCCGCAGAGCAACCCATGGTGGGATTACGCGCAAAAGAAAATTGCCTGTGAACAGTGGCTGCTCCAGCGGCTGCAGGAGACGGGCTTTCCGGTGACGATTGTCCGCCCCTCCCACACCTATTCTAAACTCTGGGTTCCGAACGCCGTCTCCAGCGGCAGCTACACCTTTGCCTCGCGCCTGGAGCAGGGCAAACCAGTATTCGTGCACGATGATGGCGAGAGTCCTTGGACCCTGACCGCCGCTGGCGACTTCGCGATTGGGCTCGCCGGCTTGGTGGGCAAGCCGGAGGCCATCGGCGAGGCGTTCCACATTACCAGCGACGAAGTGCTTACTTGGAACCAGATATATGCCGAGATTGCGGCGGCCGTGGGGGCAAAGTCTCCGCGCATTGTGAAAGTGCCAACAGACGTCATCTGCCAGGTGGCGCCGCAAATGACCGGCTCTCTCAAAGGCGACAAGGCTTATCCGGGCGTGTTCGACAACGCCAGGATCAAGCGCCTTGTCCCCGAGTTCCGCTGCCGCACGCCCTTCCGCGTGGGGGTGCGCGAGTCAGTACGGTGGCTGCGCGAGCATCCCGAACAGCAGAACCTCAAGCCGGAGTTGGATGTCCTAATCGAAAACGTTATCGCAGCGTCGGAACGGCAGGAATAGGACTGCCCGCGCGTCTGGCCGGTTCACTAAGTAGCTGACAACCGCCGCCCAATGCTGTTTATTTTCAGCGCCCTTATGCCGAAGCGCACCGACATTCATTCCGTCATTATTATCGGCGCCGGTCCTATCATCATCGGACAGGCGTGCGAGTTCGATTATTCGGGCACACAAGCCTGCAAAGCGCTCAGGGAAGAGGGCTACCGCGTCATCCTGGTGAACTCCAACCCCGCCACCATTATGACCGATCCCGAGTTCGCCGACCGCACCTACGTCGAACCCGTGACCCCCGAGTGCATCGAGAAGATACTTGCTCGTGAAGTCGAGCAGATGAAGCGCCTCAAAGCAAATGGCAAGCTCGTCCTGCTCCCCACCCTCGGCGGGCAAACTGCCCTTAATACGGCCATGGCCCTCTTCCGTCGGGGCAGCCTCGACCGTTTCGGCGTCGAAATGATCGGCGCCAATGCCCAAGCCATCGAACGCGGCGAAGACCGGCAGATATTCAAGGATCTCATGCTATCCATTGGGCTGGACGTGCCCAACAGCGGCACGGCTCACACCCCTGAAGAAGCGCGGCAGGTCCAGGAGAAGATCGGGAGTTTCCCGCTCATCATCCGCCCGGCCTTCACACTCGGCGGCACCGGCGGAGGAATCGCCTACAACCGCGAGGAATTCGATGAACTCGCCAGGCGTGGACTCGAGCTTTCCCCGGCGTCCGAAGTCCTCATCGAGGAATCGCTCATCGGCTGGAAGGAGTTCGAAATGGAAGTCATGCGCGACCGCAACGATAACTGCGTCGTTGTCTGTTCCATCGAGAACCTTGACCCCATGGGCGTTCACACTGGCGACTCCATCACGGTCTCGCCCATCCAGACTCTCACCGACAAGGAATTTCAAATCATGCGCGACGCCTCCTTCGCGGTCATCCGCGTCGTCGGCGTCGAAACCGGCGGTTCGAACATCCAGTTCGCCGTCAACCCGGACAACGGGCGCATGGTTATCATAGAAATGAACCCGCGCGTCTCGCGCTCCTCCGCCTTGGCCTCGAAGGCCACCGGGTTCCCGATCGCCAAGATCGCCGCCAAACTGGCCGTCGGCTACACCCTGGACGAGTTGCGC
>CAZHEW010000362.1:0-3912 GCA_964531815.1 uncultured Verrucomicrobiota bacterium | reverse complement strand
CGGCTGGGTCGAGGTCCTGCACGACCACGAGTTCAAGCCGGTGAAGATCGCCGGCATGCCCGAACCGCCGTCAGACTGCTTTCCCCTGTTTCGCCTCAATGGCTTCGACTGGCGCATCTACCACCGCACGGTGAAATAGGTCCGTTGCCAACCGGACCAGATCCGACATTAATCGGCCTGCTTGGCCGGCTTTTTCTCGGAAGCCTTCTTCTTCTTCGGCGGGGCTTCCTTGTCGAACTTTGCCGAGGTAATCACTTCCGCGCCCGAAGCGTTCTTGTGGAGTTTCCCGTGCGCGTAACTGCCGACCTTGACGTCGGCCAGAGTGGCTGGATTGTCGTTGACCATGAGTTCAGACTTCGAGTCCAGTTTCAACACGCGTTCGCCTTCCTTCTTCTTCAAGGAGATGGTCTTGGCCTGCTTATCCACCGCCGCGACGGTGCCGTAGAATGGATACCAGTTGCGTTTGGCTTTGGGCTTTTTCGCCACTGCGGCCTTTGACGCATCCGTAGCCTTGGCTTTGGTATCTGCCGCGTTGACGGCATTGCCGCCTGCCAGGGCGACCGCGAGCAGAGCTGAGAACAACAGGGACAGGGATGATTTCTTCATAACGAGTACTGGTTTGTTTTTCACCATGTTCTTGAGACGTTTTTCGCATGTGCCCGCCCGGCGCACGAAGACGCCCCAGCGGGTTAATTCTTAGAATGCCAATCGGCGGATATTGTTCAAGTCACAAATCCGAATTGGGGAAAACGGGGGACGTTCCCCAATTCCTGGCAGCCTCCTGTAGCCGGGGGATCACGCGGCAACGGTTGCCGGCGCCCCGAAACCGGGCTGCGATGCGCACTTCTGGCCATGGACGCCTTCCCCAGCCCAAGCCGGTCAGGCCCCATCTGGAACCAATCAGCCATTCCGCCCCGCAATTTGGCAACAGCCTGTCCGCACGCCACTCCCGCGCGCACACCCTCTCTTCACCCGCGCCCCCACCTTCGGCAGGCCTGGACCTCAACCCTTCGGGCGCAGGTGGCCACTGTGCTTCACACACACTGGCCAACCTGTGGCCAGCAGGTGGCCGCCCAGTGGCCGTCCAGTGACCGTCTAGTGGCCGTCTAGTGGCCGTCTAGTGGCCGTTCACGTGCCGTCCCGCTGCCGCTAAAAGGGCCGGGGCACTCGCCCCGGCCCCAAAGTTCCTCGACCTGCGGGTGCCGGCTGCGCCCCCGCGGAGTGATCCTCAAGCCGTCACTCCACCGTGTAGAACTTCTTCGGCTTGTTGGCCGGAGAATTGGTGTCTATCCACAGCGTCCCGCCCGCGCTTTGCATGAAGCTCGCATTCGTTGTCCAGGAGACAGGCGGAGTCAGGTCCGTGGTGGACAGAATCTGGTAGGTCTGCCCGGCCACGCCGCCAGACATGAACAACCCGGCGTAGAGGTCAATGGCCACGCACACCGGCGTGACCATCAGCACGTTCGTCCTGCTCACCACGCTGCCCAATGAATTCGCCACCCGCGCCGAGTAGTAGCCCGCGTGGTTCGACTGCACATTGCTGATGGTGTAGCAGGCGTTGGTCCCGTCACCGAGGTCCACCGGCGCGCCGGTCGGGCTCGTGCCGTGGAACCGCCATTGGTAAGTCATTGGCTGGCTCCCCGTAGCTCCCACGCACATTGTCGCCTGCCCGCCCACGCATGCTGTCTGATCCTCCGGCTCGGTCCGGATCACCGGAGCGCTGCAGGCATCGCACAGCCAACAACAGGCACCCGGCCCGCCATGTGCCCCCATGTCGTTTCGCACGGTGCCCAGAGAGAAATTGTCGCCGCAGACAACTTCCGAGAAGCAGGCGTCGTTGTAAGCCGCAAGCGGATTACCCGCGTCAATGCACTTCGACCCCGGCGCGATCCCAAGAAAACCCAGACTGCAGAAGACCGGGGAGAAGTTGATGTTGCCCGTGCCCGCGAATCCCCCCTGCACGTCGCAGTAAGTAACATTGGTTACGCCAACGATCTGCGTGCCGCCGCCGTTGTTGAAGAACAGGATCGAGTTCATTACCGAGGCACTTGGGGTATCTGAACGCGGAGCGGCTCGCGCCACCCCCATCCCGCTCTCTTTGGGGCCGCCCCGCCGGTTTTCGGCGGGACTCCAATCGGCCCCGCAAACGCGGTCACTATCCGTGCGGCCCAAGTTTTAAGCATATTGGCCCTGCCCAGTCAATACCGGACTTGCGACAATTGGGGAAGCGCGACGGCTGCCAGCGCATAGGAGCGCGGGCATCTTGCCCGCTTTGGGCGTTCGGACAGCCAAAGCGGACAAGATGTCCGCGCTCCGCCCCCGGGACTTTAGCCTTTTCTTTCCCCGCCCCGCCCATACTCTTCCTCGCATTCGCGTATGGGTCTAAAGCTGTTCAATACCTTGTCCCGCTCGGTGCAGGAATTTGTCCCCCTGGACCCGGCCGGCAAGACGGTCGGCCTCTACTGCTGCGGGCCGACGGTCTATGACTTCGCCCACATTGGCAACTGGCGGACCTTTGTGTTCGGCGACCTGGTGCGGCGCTACCTGGACTTCAAAGGCTACGCGGTCCGGCACGTGATGAATGTCACGGATGTGGATGACAAGATCATCAGGCGCGTGCGTGAAACCAGGACGCCCCTCCGGGAGTTCACCGGCCAGTTCGAGGCCGCGTTCTTCGAGGACCTCAAGGCCCTGAACTGTTGCTTGCCGCAGCAGACGCCGCACGCGACGGAGCACATTGGCGACATCATTGCCCTGATTGAGAAACTGGTGGCGCGCGGCCTGGCCTACTCCGCCCCCGACGGCTCGGTGTATTTCAGCATCGAGAAGTATCGCGGCGGCGGCTCGCGCTACGGCCAGTTGGTGAAGCTTAACTTCGAGGAAATGCGCATGGGCGAGCGGGTGCGCAGCGACGAATACGAGAAGGAAGCGGTCGCCGACTTTGCGCTCTGGAAAGCGCGGGTGCCGGAGGATGGCGAGGTGTTCTGGCCCAGCCCCTGGGGCGAAGGCCGGCCCGGCTGGCACATCGAGTGCAGCGCCATGAGCATGAAGCTGCTCGGGCCGAGCTTCGACCTGCACCTTGGCGGCGAAGACCTGATGTTCCCGCACCACGAAGACGAAATTGCGCAGAGCGAGGGCGCGGGGCTCCAGCCGCCCGGCCGGCCGTTCGTCAAGTATTGGCTGCATGGGGCGCACCTCTTGGTCGAAGGTAGGAAGATGAGCAAGTCGCTCGGCAACTTTTTTACCCTCCGCGACCTGCTGGCGAAGGGGTTCACGGGGCGGGAAATCCGGCACTTGCTGCTGACGGCTCACTATCGTGAGACGTTTAATTTCACCCTGGAAGGGCTGCAGGCCGCCCGGGCGGCTCTGGCGCGCATAGACGAGTGCCTGCTGAAACTGCGGGAGGCGGCGGGCGGCGCCCAGGCCTCAGGCGACTCTCCTTTGGTGGATGCGTTCTCGAAGGCGCTGGACGACGATCTGAATATCTCAGGCGCCTGGGGCGCCGTGTTTGAATGGGTCCGCGACACCAATCGGAAGCTGGCGGAGAACGCGCTGGATGCCGCCGCCGCCGCCGAGGGGCTGGCCGCCTGGGCGAAGGTGGATTCCGTGCTGGGCGTCGGAGCGCCGAGAGGGGTGGAAATCCCGGCGGAAATTACCCTGCTGGTGGAGGCCCGACAGGCCGCGCGCAAGGCGAAGGACTTCAAACGCGCCGATGCCATTCGCGATGAGCTGAGGGCCAAAGGCTGGGTGATCGAGGACACCGCCAAGGGCGCGCGGGCCAAACGCGTGTAGGATGAAGGGCATCTTTATCACTTTTGAAGGGACCGAAGGCAGCGGGAAGACGACGCAGATTTCCCTGCTGGCGGAGCGTCTGCGCTCAATGGGCCACAGCGTCCGCACCTTGCGCGAGCC
>CAZHEW010000361.1:0-3925 GCA_964531815.1 uncultured Verrucomicrobiota bacterium | reverse complement strand
ATCAATCTGGTGAAAGGGGCGGACGGGGTCTGGAAGACTTCGGTGGCCCTGGCGGCGGGGACTTACCACTACCGGTTTCTGGTGGACGGGCAATGGTGTGATGATCCGGAATGCACGCTAAGGATTCCGAATATCTTCGGGTCTCACAACATGGTGCGCGAGGTGAGTAGCAGCGCGGAGGTGGGGGCGCAGGCGAAGGCCGGCGAGACGAAGCCCACCCGGCGCAGGGTTAGTAAAGGCGCTTAGGCAATGGTGCGCGCCCAGTTGCTGGGGCGGAAGCGGCTTTCAAGCAGGGCGGATTTGTGGCATCAGTGGGGGATGGCGAAGCGAAGGAAGAATGCGGCGGCGGTGGAGCTGGGAAGATTGGGCAGGGCGATGGGCGGGGAGGTCTCCGGGGAATGCTAATGCTGGGCGGAGCGGGCGAAGGCGTGCGGGTATCCAGAGCGGTTCGCGCAGCAGGCGTTGGGACACAACTCCAAGGCGGTGCACCATGCCTATTCCAAGCGCGCCGATGTGACCGTGCCGTCGCTCAACGACTGGGAGAAGAAGTACAGGGAGGACGCCCAACAGCTCGGCCAGCCAAAGGCGGTGACGGTGGACTTCAAGGCCCAGCCGGGTGCGAGCGGAGCTGGCACAGCGGCAGCGGTGGCTGGCACCGCTGGAAATGGCTGAGGAGATCACGGCAGAGAAGGCAGTTGAGCAACAGGTCGAGGCGAGGGTCGGAATCGAACGAATCTTGACCGACAACCAGCGCCAAAATCCTAAGTTTCAACAGCGATTCTAGCCTTATTTTACAGGGGTGCAAGCACTATTTCTGCTTGCGGCCTCGAAACTTATGGGGGAGGCGACTTCTGCTCAGGGAAGACGAGTTTCGTAGTGTCGAAACCGCGGGCTGCGGCTTGGGAGATCAGCTTGTTCTTAAGCTCAAGTTCCATTTCAGGCTTTCGTGCCAAAATCCACAAATACGATTTCTTCGGCCCGGAGATCATCGCATACTGGTAGTCCTTTTGGTCGAGCTCGAAGACCACATAAGAACCGTAGAAGGGCCCGAAGAACGACACCTTCAAGTAGCCCTGGTCGGGTGTTTTGACGAAGAACGCCTTCCCCTCTGCCAATTTCCACTCCTTCTTGCTTTCCGAGTAGCCATGGTTCAGCACGCGCACACCTCCACCCTCCCGCATGATGTAATCCGCTCTGACGTGGCTCAGGCCCCGTTCAAAGGAGTGGTCCAGCCGCGCAATTTCATACCACCGCCCCAGGTAGCGACTCAACTCGAAGCCCTGGACCGGTTTGACCCCCCTGGGCACCCCCACACAACCACTGAACAGCAACGCAATCATCAGACTGCAAGCGGGTTTAATTACAGTTCGCAATTCCATGGCAATAGCCGTTTGAAAGCATGCACCAGGAAGGCGACGAGGGAAACCACATTCCCCGCCACATTCCCCGCTACCCCCGGTCATGCGCAGCACCATCGGCCCGCCCTACCGCTGCCACAGGTCCTCCGTCGCTTTGAACAGCCGCTCCCGCAGCTTAGCGGCAACTGACCCTGGCGGGGCTGCCCCTGCTTGACCCCCCCCTGGGCAGTGGGCCGGAAGCCGCATTTCCCCCTTGCTATTCTCCGGGAACAGACCACCATTACCTTAGCTCTTGATACGTTTTTCACTTCCATGACATGGAAACCGTCAACTGAACGTCGTTCAGTGACGATTTGAGACCCGACCGACGGGAACAGGATGGCGAGCGCAGAACTGTCCAGAAAAGTTTGAAGCTATGAGCATGCAGTTATACGTCGGGAACCTTGACTTTAAGGTCACGGAGAACGAGTTGCGCGACGCCTTCGCCTCGTGCGGCACCGTCACGGAAGTGACTGTGGTGAAGGACCGGGACTCCGGCCGCCCGCGAGGGTTTGCGTTCGTCACCATGAGCTCGCCGGAAGAGGCGCAGAAGGCCATCCAGGCTATGAACGCCAAGGAACTGGCCGGACGCGCCGTTAACGTGAGCCTCGCCCGGCCGCGCGAGCCCCGCCCCGGCGGCGGTGGCGGCGGTGGCGGCAGGCGACGCGACTACGATGGAGGCCGTCGGGACCGCCACTGAGTTCGGAGCCAACCAGGATACCGGACGACTGAAACATAGCGGAAGACGCCGCGGTTGTCTCACGTCTCGTCCATGGATTTCCGGGTTCCGCCATGCGGCGCCTTCACGCTTAACCTTTTTCCCCGCACCCTCCGGCCGGCCGGATGGGCGGGATGTGCGTCTCTGGCCGGCTATGACCGACCGTAATCCATGAAAGAAGAGCACATTGAAGTCGAAGGCGTCATCAACACCGTCTTGCCCGGCACCATGTTCCGCGTCGAGCTGGACAACAAGCACCTGGTCCTCGCCACCATTTCCGGCCGGATGCGCAAACGCTGGGTCCGTCTCACCGTTGGCGACCGGGTCAAGATGGAGATGTCCCCCTACGACTTGGACAAGGCGCGCATCGTCTGGCGACTGCGGTAGCCGTCCATGCCGCACCCCCTCATCATCCAGGGCGGCATGGGCGTGGCTGTGTCCGGCTGGCTGCTTGCCCGCGCCGTGTCCGGCCACGGCCAGCTCGGCGTTGTGTCCGGCACGGCCCTGGCTGTCGTCCTGGCCCGGCGCCTCCAGCTCGGCGACCCGGGCGGCGAGATGCGTCATGCCCTCGCTCAATTCCCCTTTCCGGCCATGGCCGCCCGCGTCCTGTCGAGCTACTTCGTTCCCGGCGGCAAGCCTGCCCGCGCCCCGTTCAAGCTCACCCCCATGCCCACCTTGCGGCCCCGGCGTGAGCTGGTCGAGCTGACCGTCATCGCCAACTTCGTCGAAGTCCTGCTGGCTAAAGAAGGCCAGCAGGCCCTCGTCGGCATCAACTACCTCGAAAAGATCCAGCTCCCCACCCTCGCCTCGATCTACGGCGCGATGCTTGCCGACGTGGACTACATCCTCATGGGCGCCGGCATCCCCCGCGCCATTCCCGGCGCGCTCGATCTGCTGGCCCGGGGCCAAACCGCCTCGCTCCTGATTGACATTGAAGGCGCGCGGCCCGGAGAACAACAGACCGCCACCTTCGATCCCCGGCACTTTTGCGGCGGTCCGGCTCCCCAGCTCAAGCGCCCCCTGTTTCTTGGCATTGTCGCCTCCTCCACACTGGCCATCGCCCTCGCCCGGAAGGCCAGCGGACGCGTGGACGGCTTCGTCGTCGAAGGTCCGACTGCCGGCGGCCACAACGCCCCGCCGCGCGGCCCGCTGCAACTCACTCCCGCGGGCGAGCCTCTCTATGGTCCGCGAGACGTGCCCGAGCTGGATAAGATTCGCGCCCTCGGCTTGCCCTTCTGGCTGGCTGGCGGCTACGGCCGGCCCGGTAAACTTGCCCAAGCCCGCAGCCTGGGCGCCGCCGGCATCCAGGTGGGAACCCCCTTTGCCTTCTGCGACGAATCCGGCATCGAGCCCGAACTCAAACGCCAGGCCATCGCCCTGAGCCGCTCCGGCCAGGCCCGCATCTTCACCGACCCGCTTGCCTCGCCCGCCGGCTTCCCCTTCAAAGTTGCGCAGATTCAAAACACCCTCTCCCAGGCCGCCAACTACCACGCCCGCCGCCGCATCTGCGATCTCGGCTACCTGCGCCATCTCTATCGCAAGCCCGACGGCACCATCGGCTACCGCTGCCCCGCCGAGCCGCTCGAACACTATCGCCGCAAAGGCGGCGCCGCCGAAGAAACCCTCGGCCGCAAGTGCATCTGCAACGCCCTCTCCGCTACCATTGGCCTTCCCCAGGTCCGCCCCGGTAGCCTCGACGAACTCCCCTTGCTCACCACCGGGGATGACCTTGCCCGCCTCGCGCCATTCCTGCCGCCTGACCGCGACGCCTACACCGCCGCCGACGTTCTCCGCGTGCTCCTCTCCCCCG
>CAZHEW010000360.1:0-3957 GCA_964531815.1 uncultured Verrucomicrobiota bacterium | reverse complement strand
CTTTGGAATGTTGTGGAACTGTTTCAATCCGCGCCCCGCCCGCACGGGCGGGGCGACTCCGCAACAATTCGCAGGGCTGGCGGGCGTTCAAGTTTCAATCCGCGCCCCGCCCGCACGGGCGGGGCGACGCCACGCAATACGGCACAGTAACGCAACTGCGCTGTTTCAATCCGCGCCCCGCCCGCACGGGCGGGGCGACACGACGACTACCTGCGCCGTGTCTGCCGCTGCCGTTTCAATCCGCGCCCCGCCCGCACGGGCGGGGCGACTTCAATGCTATCGCGCATCGTCTTGGAATAAACAAGTTTCAATCCGCGCCCCGCCCGCACGGGCGGGGCGACTGTGGCCCTGTCTGGGGACTGGGCCGCAGGGGTTTTGTAGCGCTTTTTCGCCAACCTGCCAATCCCTCTCGCACGGAAAGGTCTCTAGTGATGTCAAAGAACGATGCAAAGTCTGTGTGGCAGACGCAGTTGCGAAGCGGCGCGAAGCCCCGGTTGCCGGGCCGCCGCTTGGGGTTCGCGGAAGGGGGCTCACACGATTAACGGCTGGGTCAGGTCCAGCGGTTTGCCCACGCCATGGTGCTCGGTCCGCTGCACGGCCTTCTCGTCCAGGAAGTAGAACCGCAGCGAATCCTCCTCCGCCTTGATCTCGCGCAGGAGGCGGTCCCGCAGCGACGCCCATTCCGTCCGGCCCACCTGGCACTCGAACACGCTCTTTTGCACGCGCACGCCGTAATCTTCGCACGCCTGGGCCACGCGCCGCAAGCGCCGTTGCCCGGCTTTCTCCACCGTCGAAACGTCGTAGGTAACCAGGATGAGCATGGGTTAAGAGTTGAGGGTTAAGGAGCGGCGGTCATTTCGGAACGAACGGCACGTAATCGGGAATGTCCCCGCGCAGATGCCGCGCCAGAATGCGCGCTTGCACGAAGGGAAACTGCGCGATTCGAAACTCCTGCTCCAGCAGCGGATGCGTCAGCGTCTCCTGCTTGCGCTGCTGGTAGCCGGTGATGACGAGCTTGCGCCCCGCGTCCGTGAACTCCACCGCCCCGCCCTCGCGCGCGCGAAAGTGTTCCGGCCCGACCTGTTGCCGGTTCACCAGCGTGACCGCCAGCCGATCCGCCAGCCACGCGCGAAACTCCTCCATCAAATCCAGCGCCAGCGCCGGGCGGTTGGGGCGGTCGGCATGAAGGAAACCGACAAATGGATCAAGGCCAATGCTGGTCAGAGCCGCGATGCAATCATGCCGCACCAGCGCGTACAGGAAGGAGAGCAGGCAGTTAATCCGGTCCCGCGGCGGGCGGCGGCTCCGGGCGGCAAAGCCGAAGTCCTCGCGCTGTTGCTTGAGCAACAGGCCGAACACGCCGAAGTACGTGGCGCTGCCCATGCCTTCGGCGCCCCGCAACCGGTCCAGCGCCCCAGCCTGGCGCAAATCCTCAGCCGTCCAACGGCCCAGGTCCTGTATCTGGCGGGCCAGGGCATCGGTGGCCTCGGCCAGGCGGGCGCGTTCCTCGGGCGCGTCCGTCTCCCGCGCCCCGCGCAGCAGGGAGTTGCGGCTGTTCTGGAGCTTCCCGGCAATGATCTGCCGCGCGATGCCCGCGCACTTGCCGGCATCGTCGGCGGCGCGGAATTGCGCCCGGCGCAGCAGCACGCTCGTATCCGCCACACCCGTCATCCGCGCCTGCAAATAACCGCCCTCGCTCAGGTAGTTCACCGCCACGCCATGCTCCCAGCACAGATCCAGCGCCGGCGGGCTGATGCTGCTGGCGCCAAATACGCAAATGGACTCGAGCATGTGGATGGGGATGGAGAGCTTGCGCCAGTCCGACGCCCGTTCGCGGCTCCGCTCCTCGCGCGGCAGGTCCTCAGGATACACCGGGACCTCGACCTGCAAAGTCAGATGATCGCGCGCCACGTAGCTCCCCTGCGTCGTCAGATACAGCGTGTTCTGTTGAATGTCGCCCATGTGCTCACATGTCTGGCATCTCGAATCTCAAATCTGTAATCCGCCCTGGCCCATTGGCTCACGCGCCTCCGCACCGCTCCGAAGCCTGGGTGGACTGGGCCGGCGCTCACATCAGGCCCTTCTCCCTCGCCTCCTGCACCAGCGGGTGGCTGGGCGGCATCTTGCTCAGCAGCAGCTTTTGGAACGCCGCCGCGCGCTTCTTGTCTTCGTCGGCCTGGCGGGTCCGGCGGTTCAAATGCCTCTGGCCTTTGATATCCGAGTTTTGCAGCGACTCGGCCCAGGCCCGCAACTGCCGTGAGCACGACTCGGCCAGCGAGGTCAAATTGGCAATCTCAGATCTCAGGCTGGCCGGCCAGTTGGCCCTGTGCGCGAGACGCTCCTTGAGGCAGAGCATGGAACGGACCTCGCCCGCCGACCCGCGGGCGATGTAGAGGAAGGCCAGGAGCTCATTAGTGGTCCCGCGCTCGAATCCCTCCGCGATATTGTTGGACACCGACAAGGCGGCGCGATCCAGTTGGTCACGGAAGCCACGCGACGCTCTCAAGGCTTCGCTCTCCAGAAGCTCCTCGGTCCGTTCGTAGAGCTCGGCGGCCTTTTGCCACACCGGCAGGTCTTCAAAACGTTTGTAGGTCATAGCCTGGCAGATGCTTATTGGCTGGTGTCTAATAGTCCGTTCACAGGTTCCCGGTGCTGATCTCAAATCCCCAATCTCATATCTCAAATAGCCGCCGCGCAGCCCGGGCCGCCCCGCCCGGCGCGCCGGTGGCCCGTGGCAGGCAGATTTCATACAAAGAACATTCCTTGCACGCCGGCTTGAACACTGCCGCGGGCAGAGCTGCCGCCTCAAATCCCGAATCTCCGATCTCAAATCCCGCCACCAACCGATGCAGCTCCCCGACCGCATCTTCCGTCAGCTTCCGCAGCGCCGCCGTGAACTCCACCTCCCGCCGCCGCTTGCTCGCCGCGTGAAACACCGCCCCCCGCTCCACCCGCACCCCGAACATCTCCTCCAGGCACAGTGCCTGCGCGCAAAGCTGCGCATCATCATTCTCAAACGCCCGCCGCTTCCCCTTCTTATACTCCACCGGCACCAACCTCCCGTAGCGGCCGACGTGAGGAGGCTCTGTCTGTATTTCTGCTTTCTGTTTTGTGCTTTCTGCTTTTGCCACTTCCACCACATCGCACTTCCCCGACAACCCCAGCCGCTCCGACCACACCGGCAGCGCCCGCAGCACCGTCACGCCCTTGGCCACCTCATACCCCGGCAAATCCGCGTGCTCGTGCGCAATATCTCCGAGCACCGTATGCTCGTTGGCCTCGCGCCAGCCCTCGACCGCCTTCAACGCCGCCCGCCGCGGGCAGTAGAGAAAGTCGTTGAGGAGGCTGAGCGGGAGAGCGTCCCGCGCCGTGGAGGTTGGCGGATGGGAATCCCGGGCTGGAGTCATGTGTGCGCGCCTCAGAGGGTTCTGGGAATCTGGGGGAATCCGCGCGCGGCATGCCAGAAGCGCACGATTTCGACTCTCCCGCCCACCATGTTTACCCGGTAGATAATGCGGTAGGAGCGGAAGATCACCTCGCGCAGGCTGGCCTGGTGGAACTCCGGGACCATGCGACCGCGCTCGGGAAGGGTGCTGAGCGACAAGGCGGCATCCAGCAGATGATTGCCCATGCGCTCAGCCGCACCGGGATCATGGGGTGCGATGTACGCGACGATGCGTTCCAGGTCGCTCAGGGTTTCCGGGGAGACAGATACTTTGAAGTCCATTCTGGGATGCGCTTCCGAGCCTCCTCGAGCGGAACCCACTCGCCGCGGTCCAGCGAGGCCAGCCCGTCCTGCACCGCCTGGCGGAATTCCAGTTCGCAAATGGCGTCAATGAGCGTGGCATCTGCCGGGAGTTTCTGCGCCACCTCCAACAGGATTTCTTTCGTGCTCATACATCAATTCCTTAACCGATTCTGCCGGCAAATGCCAGCCCGCACCGCCCCTCGCCGCGG
>CAZHEW010000359.1:0-3976 GCA_964531815.1 uncultured Verrucomicrobiota bacterium | reverse complement strand
ACGGAGGTAGAACGGAGGTATCCACGGGGCGGGACGCCTCCTGGGGCTGATGAGGCACGTTGCTTCGGTTGTTGTGGCTGCCCGCGCATGGCGCCCTTGGTCGCAAAGGCGGGGCTGCTGGAGTGCTCGAACAGCCTGAGGACCAAGTCACCCGCGTCCATGCGGCCCAGCCAGGTCAGCCCCCCAAACGGCACGTAGCTTAAACGCAGAGATAGACGTACACCGCAAACGCAATGGCCAGCAAGCCCGCGGTGGCCGCGATCGCCCAGAGCATGTTTCGTTTCCGGGCTGCCATGGCGAAGGTGGAGACGATCACCCCAAGCTGCGCCGCCAACATGCCATAGAAGAAACGCTGGCTGCGGTTGTGATGCCTTTCTGCGGAAAGGTTGCACCTGCGGACCTGCAACTCGTAGAGGTAGGCGATGGCTTGATTCAGCCGTCCCTCGGCCTCATATCGCTCGGCCGTGTAGCGGAGGCGCGCTGCGGTGAAGTCGCGGCTGATGGAAGCGCTCGGAGCGGCAGCGGAAACCGGCAGGCGGCCTAACAGCTCCTCAAGCTGTCCGATGATCTGGTTGACGGGCCTGGCATTCGTGTCAAAGGCGCGGGCGTTATCCTGGGCGGCCCGCAGCGCGTCTTCCAACACAAGGTTGTCAACTCGGGCCAACCGGGCTGCGATCTCGGACTCGGGCGTCAAGCTCTCGACGGCCTCCAATGCCGCCTGCAAGCTGGCATCCTGGGGGAGCGGGGGGGGCGCTTGCGGCACGGTTCCCCGCTCCAGGCACGACAGAGCCTGTATTCCAGGCGGAGATCCCAGCGCGGCCTGCAGCGCCGCTCTTGCCTTGGCCGCGTCGGGTTGATCAGTCCCGGTCGGCGGTGGTCCGGCGACACGGTTGAGAGCTGCGGCGGTGAGCGGACGCACTTCCGCCAGATGTTGCAGCAGTTCAAGGCAGTTGCGCTGCAAAGCGCCGCGCTGCCGTTTGGCCTGGAAGAAACTCCACTGGTCACCCGCTTTGGACTGCTGTTGTGCGGCAAGGGAACGGTCATATTGGGCACGGGTCATCTCGCTGGAAGACAACCCGGCTAACATGGTCGCCACGACTGCCATGACGACGGGAGTAGCCGCAAGGATTTTCCCCCACATTGTGGGAGGCACGTCTGCCTTCAGTTGTTCCGGTAATTCGACTTTCATATGGCTCATCTTGCACGGCAAATGCCCGGCGCAACACAACTGGTGCTTGGTTGCACAAATAAGCGATACATGCTGCCCGTGTGGGGGCACGCGGCCTGCAGAAAGTTGCAGGCCGCGTGCCCCCACGCGGCGCTATCGCTCATCGCTGCAATCAAGCACCAGCATCCCAGGCGCATGACTGCCAGTTGCCACAGATGACCCCTGCCCGCAAGCCCAAACGGTTTCCGCTGTTATCACGCAGTGGATTGAACCGGGCCGGCGCTGGGACTGCCGGCTTCGTGCGAGTGCAAGCCACTACCGCCGGGGTGGATGCGGTTGCGGCGGCTGGATCAGGCACAGGCTGTTGACGGGGGGCTTCGTTCCGGGGTAGGGTCTGGGCTGTAATGGCGCTGACGCCTTCAATACTAACCAAACGAACGAGACAATCTATGCATCGCAATTCATTCTCAGCTCTGAATCGTCGCGAGTTTCTGGCGGCTGTCGGCCTCGCCGGCGCTGCCCTGAGCGCCGCCCCCCTGGTCCAAGCCGCTCCCAAGAAGAATATCCCCATCGGCCTGCAACTCTACTCGCTGCGCGACCAATGCGCGACCGACCTGCCCGGCATGTTGGCGGCCGTCTCCAGGATTGGCTATCGGGGCGTCGAATTCGCCGGCTACCATGGCCGCAGCGCCAAGGAACTGCGCAAGCTGCTCGACGATAACGGCCTGGTCGCCTGCGGCACCCACACGCCCTACGATTCCATTCTGCCCGATAAGCTCGACGAGACCGTCGAGTTCAATCGCACCCTTGGCAACCGGTTCCTCATTGTTCCCTGGATGAGCGAGGCCAAATCCAAACAGGAATGGCTGGACCGGGCCAAGCTGTTCAACGACGTCGCCGGCAAGGTCAAAGCCCACGGCATGTGGGTTGGCTACCACGCGCACGCCCACGACTTCAAGCCGATCGAAGGCGTGTCAGCCTGGGACCTGTTCTTCGGCAACACCAGGCCAACGGTGGTCATGCAGCTCGACACCAGCAATTGCCTGGCCGGCGGCGCTGACCCGGTCGCCGTGTTGAATCGGTATCCCGGCCGCGAGCAGACCATCCACCTCAAAGCCCACGGCGGCGGCCCCGACGCTGTCATCGGCGAGGACAAGGTGGACTGGACGTCCGTCTTCAAGTTTTGCGAGCGCAAGGGCAAGACGCAGTGGTACATCGTCGAGCACGAGAGCAGCAAAGACCCGCTTGATGCCGTCAAACGCTGCTACGAAGGGCTGCGGAAACTGGGCAAGGTATAACCGCGCAGCGTCCAGTTCCCCAGTCCTTCAGCGCCTTGCGCCCCGGCTCCCCGGCAGCGCTGGGGCGAACACGCCCAGGTGGTTGGCCACCCGCCGCTCCGCGCCCGCCGGCAACCCGCTTGGACGATTCAGCACCGCCGGCGAACCGTCCCGCCCCTCAATGACCAGCGCCGTGCTGCCCCCACCGTCGAGGTTCAGAGCATTGTAAGCGCCGAGCTTGCGCATCCATTCCGCCGTCTCTGCGGTCGTGGTGCCCTCGCTGTAACCGGCCTGGCGGCCGTCAATCGCCACCAGCACCAGGTAGCGTCCGTTACGGCTGATCCCCACCGCTGAGCGCGGGTGGCGGCTGGCCATCGTGCCATTATTCGTGCCATTAATCAGCAGCGCGTAGAAACCGCTCAACCCGTTGTAGGCGCCGCCGGCCTCCACCGGCGCCCGCGCGATCCACGCCCGCCGGCTCTGGCTAATCAGCAGCGCATCCCAGCGGTGCGAGGATTCATAGAGGTCGCCCCGCGACAGCGATAGGCCCTGGACGCGGACCGGGTCGCCCCGCTGCTTGGGAAACACGTCGAAGACCGAGCCATTGAGCGCTACCTGGCACTTGAACTCAGTCAGGAACTCCGAGGTTGTGCGCCCGCCCCAGGCATTCGTGCCGTTGCCAATCTGCGGTGTGACCAGAAAGCGGATGGCTGGCTCCCGCAGATCAACCCGCACCGCGCGAACCTGCAGCGGGCGGGGCACCCGGGTTGAGCCCTCACACATCTCCACTCCGCGAAAGATTGGTTTCCAGCGTGATAGTTTGGCATGAGCCACCGCATCGGTTGGTTTGGCCGCCGGCGCGTTGGTGGCCGCTGCCGCCCGCGCGGCCGGCGCCGACTGCCCGCTTGCCGCCAGCGGTGCCAGCGCGAGCGCCAGCACGGCGACCGCGCCACCAGCCCCGGACAACCAACCCAACCCGCGGCGGCACATGATTTCCAATTTCATCGAAACCACCCTAGCATTCCGCCGACGCGAATAGCAACGGCAAGCCCTGCCTCCCGCCCGCATTCGCCGCCATGCTATTTCAGGGCTTGCGCCCTGTCCGACGCTTTGGCATAGTAGCCCCGTGTTCAAGACGAAGACGAGCCCTCCGCTTGCCGACGCGCCTCGGAGCAGGAGGCGGATCGTTGCGCTTGCGCACAGAGCGCACGCTGTTTGTGTTGAACGCCCGGCTGCAAGTGCGAGAGCCGGCTATGTGTCAGGGTTGGCTGGGTAGCTCAGTTGGTAGAGCAGAGGACTGAAAATCCTTGTGTCGGCGGTTCAATTCCGCCCCCAGCCACCACTTAAAACACCAATAGAATCAAGCCTTCCGTGGGTTTCTCCAATCTTCTAGCCGTAACAATTAGACCACGCTTGGACTAAATTTGGACTAAAAGCCGGAGGGGCGAGTTGTGGACTAAATCCCTCTCCCGGCCCCGCCTGGGGCATCCACTGCCCGATTCGGGCAGTTGAGACTGGCGCACTCCCTCTC
>CAZHEW010000358.1:0-3985 GCA_964531815.1 uncultured Verrucomicrobiota bacterium | reverse complement strand
GCGGGTTCGGGCGGCAATTATCGCCGGTCGGGACGCCCGTGTCGGCCGCCGCGGTCTCGACGTGATCCGCGGTCGCCCCCTCGACGTTCGCCACGGTCGCTGCCGCGGTGATCGCCCCGCCCGCCGCCGGGCTCGCCGTCTTCATGAGGCCGGGCCTGATCGGTGCTTTGGGTGGGTTGGTCGCCCTCGCTGGCGGGCGCGCCTTCGGCGTGAGCGCCGCCCATTTGCTGGTCGCGCTCGGCCATGGCAGCGCGGCGGGAGAGGCGCACGCGGCCTTTTTCATCCACGCCGAGGCATTTGACCCAAATCTCATCGCCCATCTTGACGATGTCTTCGACTTGCTTGACGCGGAAGTTGGCCAACTCGCTGATATGCACCAGGCCGTCCTTGCCGGGCAGGAACTCGACGAAAGCCCCGAATTCCTTGATGGTGACCACTTTGCCGCGATAGAGTTTGCCGATCTCGGCTTCGGCCGTCATACCTTGGATGGCATCCACGGCGATCTTCATCCCGTCGGCAGAGACCGAGTAGATGTTGACGGTGCCGTCGTCTTCAATATTGATTTCGCAGCCGGATTCCTCGACCAGCTTCTTGATGTTCTTGCCGCCGGGACCGATGAGCAGGCCGATCTTGTCGGGGTTGATCTTCAGGGTTGTGATGCGCGGCGCGTACTTGCTGATCTCAGGCCGCGGGGCGGCCAGTGTCTTGGCCATCTCGGCCAGCACGTGCAGGCGCGCCACGCGCGCCTTTTCCACGGCCTCGGTCATCAAGCTGTGGGGAATGCCGGGCAGCTTGAGGTCAAGCTGGAAGCCGGTGATGCCCTTCTCAGTGCCGGCGATCTTGCAGTCCATGTCGCAGAAGGCGTCTTCCCAGCCGATGATGTCGGTAAGCAGCTTGTAAGCTGCAAGCTTGCCTTGGGTGTCGTGCTCGGTGCACAGGCCGACGCTGACGCCGGCCACAGGGCGGGTGAGCGGCACGCCCGCGTCCATCAACGCGAGGCACCCGCCGCAGACCGAAGCCATGGACGAGGAGCCATTCGATTCCATGATCTCACTGGTGACGCGGATGGAGTACGGGTAGGTCTGGACGGGCACCATCGGTTCGAGCGAGCGCTCAGCCAGGGCGCCATGGCCAATCTCGCGCCGGCCCGGACCGCTAATGCGCCCGGTCTCGCCGACGGAAAAGTTCGGAAAGTTGTAATGCAGGATGAACTTCTTCTCAGTGGCGCCGCCGGTATAGGCATCGAACTCCTGGGCGTCTTCGCCGGTGCCCAGCGTGCAGAGCGTGACGGCCTGGGTTTCCCCCCGCTGAAACATCGCCGAGCCGTGCGCGCGCGGCAGCAGGCCCACCTCGCTGGCAATGGGGCGGACGGTGTCGAAGTCGCGTCCATCGAGGCGCTTGCCCTGCTGCATGATCAAACCGCGGACCGCTTCCTTCTGGATATAATAGAAAGCATCCTTGAGGACGAAGTCAGTGACCTTTTCCTCGCCGAACTGTTCGCGAAGCTTCTTGCCGACTTCTTCCGTGATGGCCGCGACAGCGGCTTCGCGAGCCAGCTTTCCTGGCGTCAGCAGCGCCGAGATGATGCGGTCGCCGGCCAGCGTTTTAGCTTCCTTGAGGACTTCTTCGGGCACGACGTTGAGTGTGATCTGGCGTTTGGGCCTGCCAGCGCGGGCGGCGAGGTCCTTCTGCGCGGCAATCGCCGGCTGAATAGCCTCGTGACCGAACTTGAGCGCGGCGTTGAAGTCCGCCTCGCTGATTTCCTTGGACGAGCCCTCATACATTACCAGGTCGGTCTCGTTGCCGACATAAACCAGGTCCAGGTCGCTTTCGAGCATCTGGCTGTGTGTGGGGTTGGCGATGAACTGGCTGTTGACCCGCCCGACGCGAACCGCTCCGAGCGGGCCGGCCCAGGGAATATCGCTGACCATCAGGGCGGTAGAGGCGCCGACGACCGCCAGCATGTCCGGGTCATTGTCGCCGTCAGCGCTCAGAACGATGCTTTGGACCTGGACTTCGTTGTACCAGCCCTTAGGGAAGAGCGGCCGGATCGGCCGGTCAATGAGCCGCGAGGTGAGGATTTCCTTCTCGGTGGGGCGGCCTTCCCGTTTGAAATAGCCGCCCGGGAACTTGCCGGCCGCAGCCGCTTTTTCCCGGTAGTCCACCGTTAGCGGAAAGAACTCCTGGCCCGGTTTGGCCTTGGTAGCGGCGACGGCCGCAACGATGACAATAGTCTCGCCGAGTTGGACGGTTACCGCTCCATCGGCTTGCTTGGCGAGTTTCCCCGTCTCAATAACGAGCTGCTTATCCCCGACAGGGGCAATGACTTTCTCTGACATATTGTGTTACTCCCCATTGCCTCCGAGGAACTTCAGTGAATCCCGAAGACGTTCGGGACTGAACGAAATCACCCGGGGCGACGGAGCTTTCTATTACGCGAGGGTTAAGAGTGCCAGCCGGGCTGTTCGCGTTTACCAACCCGGTTGAATCAAGTTATCCGGCGCCTGCCTGTCCATTACGAAACATCCGAAAACAGGCTGCCGGGCGCAACTACTTGCGCAGTTTGAGTTTCTTGGTGACGGCCTGGTAGCGATTCACGTCAATGGTGCGCAGATAATCGAGCAGGCGCCGGCGCTGACCGACCATCATCAGCAGTCCGCGGCGGGAGCTATGGTCCTTCACATTGTTCTGCAAATGCTCGGTCAGGTGGTTGATGCGCTGCGTGAGCAGCGCGATCTGCACATCCGCCGAACCGGTGTCCCGCTCGTGCAGCTTGAATCCATCAATCGTTCTCGCTTTCGCTTCCATACTTTCAAATCCAGCTAATCAGTCCTTCATTCAATATTCAAGCCCAATTCTAGGCGCTATGGTTCAGAGTGTAAAGCGCTTTCCACGCCTCGGACGGGCGGCAAACGGGCGGCTGAGCGGGGCAACCCGCAGAGGATGCGAACTGCCGTCAAACTCTCCTGGTGGCTGCGACGGGCGAAAGGCAGGGTGGCCAGTGGACACGCCCGGGCCGGCTTTCACCAGCTGCCCGGGCCTCAGGGAACGAAGGCTTCCCGCTGATGAAGCCGCTTGTCTTCTGGCTCGGTCGGCTTGATGAACAGGAAGCCCAGGTATCGCTTGATCCACGGGCCGGTAAGCGACTTATCGAAAACCGATGCCTGCACCGTGTGGAGCGTGGGGAAGAAATTGCTGCCATAGACTTCATCCTGGAACTGCTCCATCGCCCTGACTTCGGTTGGGCTGAAATAGCGGGCATTCAAGAGCGCCAGCGCGGCCAGCAGAATGCAGCTCAGCCGCACCACGCCCGAGCCCATGCCCAGGTAATACTCCGCGCGCCCGAACGCATCGCTCCCCACCAGCTTGCCGCCCAGGAGGCGCTTGATCCCGGCAAATAGCAGCACGACCAGCACAGCGCCGCCCACGTACGCCAGCACGTAGCACGACAACCGCCCAAAAAGGCTGGTAAACTGCCCCAACATCCGCCCGACTGGTTCATAGATGACCGCACACCCGAAGACGATGGCCAGCCACTTAAGCAAGCGCAGCAACTCCTCGGACATGCCGTGTTTGCGACCCTCATAAAGGCCAATCCCCAGCACGATGATTAACACCGCGTCAAAAAGGTTAATGGGCAACTGATTAAGGCTCATGCTTTTGTCCTGTTCTGCGCATCCCCTTTGGGATGCTGTGTCGAGGGACACTGTTAGCCAGTTTGGTGCCACGGAGGACACTTCCGCGCGGAAGGATGCTCTGGCGGAGGTATGGGGATCTGCGCCACAACTGATCCGATTCCGCAAGAAACTGACATAACGACCGGCCAGCACCCGAAACCAAAGGGCAGGGGGAGCCAAGAGGTTCCGGGAGCATGCGCCCCCTTGAAGGGTGTCTCAGGACAGGACACGCCTGCCCCGCATCAGGTGGATATGCTGTTGCAGCGGCAAATCCCAGAGACAGCGCGCATCGTCCCGGCCAAGCTAAT
>CAZHEW010000357.1:0-4004 GCA_964531815.1 uncultured Verrucomicrobiota bacterium | reverse complement strand
CGAGGCACGAGCTACCCTGGGAAACGGTGTCCGACGGCGGTCAACCCCAACGGGGTTGCGCCAACCTGGGGCGAGAGGACGGACGCAACCCCGTTGGGGTTGATACCCGATCCTGCGACTTACCCAGGGTAGCTCGTGCCTCGCAACCCTGGGCTTTGAGACGGAATCCCTTCAGGATTCAGGGCCCGGAATCATGCGGGCGGTGGGATCGGCATCCGCGGCGGTGCGCTCTGCCACATCAGGGCGACGTCGACGGGGGTCAGGGCGTAGGCTTGGTTGACGAGGTCGCTTAGGGTGCGCTCCAATGTCACCGCCTCGGCAGCGAGGGCGCGGGCGGGGGCGAGGGTGCGGGTGTACTCGTCCCGCAACGCGTGAACGCCGACGGCGGTCAGCGGGCGTTTCTTGCCGCGGATGCGCTTTACTTCACTGACCCAGGTGTTGGAGTCAAGGTCGGTCAGGGCGAGGAGTTTGTTGCTGGGCTTCTCGATGCCGTATTCCACTCGCAGCCAGTCGGCAACGTCAGACGAAGCCCCGGAGGAACGTAATCGCCTCGGCGCGTTTAGGGAAGGTCGCGTCAATCTTCGCGCCAGTATTGAACCGGATTTGAACCTCGAAGCTCTCCCGCTGCTCGCCGGCTTCCCGCAGCCGACACGATTTCTCCTCCTCAACCAGGTACGCAATTGCGCCTTCGATATCATCGCATTCCACCGAATGCCCGCGCAGCACCGTCAGTCGGACTCTGTCCACCCGCCTCGTGATTGCAGCATGAAGACGGCGGTTGAAATCTGCAATGTCACGCTCGTGGAGTGCGTAGAGCTTGGCCAACACGCGTTCGGTTGCCTGGGGCTGTGTCAGCGACTCCCACTTCGCAATCTTCCCACGGAACTGCGCTTCGGCTGTCCCGCCCACACCGTCCTCCGACGAAGCGTCAATGCCGAGTTGCTTGAACGCGCTCAGGATTGACTCGTAGGGCACATGCAGGACGGCAAAGCCTTTCGATTCCAGTTGATGAAGCGCGTTCGCAATAAACTCACCTGCCAACACGGCACCGAGAAAGGGCTGGTGCCGGGAAAAGGTCAGGGCTACGGGCATTACGGCGGCTTCAATCTCCTGCGCCTTGTTCTTGGAATGCTTGGTGTATCGCCGCCAGGCCGACTCGATGAAGCCGACCGGCACGCCAAACGCCTCTTCGGTTCCGCCGCGCTCGAGGACGTAGTCGAGGTCGTGCTTGTTGCCGTAGCCGTCCTGCCACGTCACTTTGCCTTGGCCGCGTCTGGCTTTGCGCGGGCGCTTGAAGTCGAGGTACAGGCCGTGCCGCTTCGCGGTGTCTGCGAGGATGTTGCGCACGAACATCTCGAAACAGTCCCCGATGATTTGTCCCCAGCGATGGGCGAGTGATTCTGCCATGACGTTTCCTGTCGCTAGCCGCGCACCCAAAGATGCCCCTCACACAAAGGGACACGATGCTTCCGGTTCTTCCACTTGGTGTTCCGGTCGCGCAGCTTTTCAAACGTCCACGAATCGAACCCCGCGGCCTGAGCCAGCTTGCCTTGCCACTCGATGACGGGAACGTAAACACCATAGGGCGCGGAATCGCCGATGACGAAGCAAACCTCGCTCCCGGCCGCGCATACGCGCCGAAGCGCCTTCCAGGTCTGCGCCATATCCAGGAAGTAACAGGCGACCATGTTATTGTAGGTCTTCTTGCCACCGCGTTCCAACCGCACCGAGGAAAGCTCGCGACAGACCGGCACTATCTCCTCGCGAATCGGCGCCAGTTCCGGCGATTCCAAAACCTCGTCGAGGTTCACCGAGTTCGGTGGAACGTGCTGCGAGCAGGCACGCACCAAATGCCGCCGCACTGCCGCGTGAAGGTCGCCCCAGCCGCGTATCTCGCCCATGAATGCCATCTCCAGTCGGGTGGCGTCGGCGTAGTCGTAGTTGTTTGCGTAAGGCGGTGAAGTGATAACCAGCGTGGCCCAGCCATCCGGCACAGTCGCACACTTGCGGGCATCATCCAGCCGCAGCTTGGCCAGCGGCTTCGCCCGCCGCGCCATGAATCGGATGTCGGCAGCGACCATCTGCACGGCCTTGTGCAGAGCGGCTTCGGGCGACGGCGGCGCAGTCTTCCGCCGGCCCGGCAGCACGTACTGCCACGGTGCCGTACCCGCCTCCGAAGCAACCCGCAGTGAGGAGATGAGTGCCATCCAAAGCAACCCGGCCTCGGGCGAGCCATCCTGCTCGGCTTCGACGGCTTGGCGGAAACGGTCCAAGTAATTCAGCGTCTCCAGTCCGAAGCACTTGCGGATGATTTCGGGATAATGGTCGGTGCGCGCGGTCGCCGTTCGGGCGAACCCAAAGGCTTTCCCTGCTTTAGCCGTGAACCGCTCCGGGGCGGTGGTGTAACTCAGCTTGGCATGCGCGACGCGATGCACAAACGGGTGTGCTTCAAGGCCGAAAGACGGGACACCCATTTCATCACAGGCAAGACAAGTCGTCCCCGAGCCAACAAACGGATCGAGCACCCGCAGGCCGCTCCGTTGGCGCTCCGCCAGCAACCACTTCACCCACTCCGCAGAGAAGCCCGCGCTGTAGCGAAACCAACGGTGGATCGGCAGTCGCATGTTGTCGAGAAAGTTGGATGTGTGCCCGACAACGCGGAGGTTGGGACGAACCTCCTTAGCCTCGACGGCTTCGTCGAACAAGTCCAGCACGGCTTGCGCGTAGTCCTCGCGGAGATGCAGCAACATATTGTCGCCTTCTGTGGCTGGTGGGTAGCTGACCCGGCTTGGCATCTTCGATCTCAATCTGGTCGAGAATGAACCGGAGCCATGCTGGTTGCAGTAAGAAAATGCAGTGCTCAATTCTGGAGGTTCAGCGCCCCCTGTAATCGAAGTCGCCCAGATCCTTGAAATGGGCGCAGACCTCGTCCGACACCTGAAGGGCGTCCAGCGCCGGGTCGGCGGCGAAGAGGCCGCCGTTGTAGGCCGGGATGTTCAGACTGGCGTTGCCTTCGTCAATGGCGCGGAACAGGCCGCGGAAGTTGTGCCAGACGGGCCGCGGGTTGTAGGGGTCGCGGTGGGCGAAGGCGTGCTTGAGGGAATCGGCGGGGAGCAGGCCGCGGTCTTCGCAAAAGGCGCAGAACAAGACCCGGTCCAGCAGCTTCTGGGTGCAGCGCAGGATTTCGGGCGGGGCGACGGCGGGGTTCTCGCGGCACAGGCGGCTAAGGACGCGTTGGCGGATGTCGGCGTAGAGAGCGTAGAACTGGTTGGTGAGTTGGCGCCCGACGGTTTCGGAGGCGCGGAGCAGTTCGTAGAGGTGGCAATCGCAATGGGCGGGGACGATGCGTTCGGCGCCCAGGAGGAAGACAAAGCGTTTGAGCAGCGCCTCGTCGGCGGCCACGCGGGCGGTCTCAAAGCGTTCGTAGGTCTGCTGGTGCGCGCCTTTGTAATAGAGCCGCGTCTCGCGCATGGAGGTGACGATGATCCAGTCGCACGGAAGGTTGATGGCGTAGCGGTAGGCCTGGTCCACGGCGGACATGCGCCGCCCGGCGAAGGGGCGGTCCAGGGGATCGCGCGTGCCTTTGCCCTCCAGGACGGCGATGAACTGTTCCTTATCGCCCGTTGCGCGGGCCTCAGGTAGGGACGCCTCTCCGAGGCGTCCGTCTTTGGATGGGCTCGGACGCCTCTCCGAGGCGTCCGTCTTTGGATGGGCTCGGACGCCTCGGAGAGGCGTCTCTACCAGTTGCATTGCCCGTCCGGAAACGGCCCAGGACGGCGTCGGCGAATTCGCCGTCCGCCTCGACATGGCGTTCGCGGGACAGGGTGTAGGCCTCGCCTTCTCCGGCCGGGCCGGTGTAGCCGAGCAGGCCGCAGAAGATGTCGGTGAGGAAGTCGGGGAGCAGCTCGGTCTCCTTGAGCTCATCGGCGCGGCCCGAAGCGACGAGGCTGGCCCAGTGCTGGAGCTTGGGCTGCCAGGCCGCGACGCGCTCGGGCAGGTGGAAA
>CAZHEW010000356.1:0-4023 GCA_964531815.1 uncultured Verrucomicrobiota bacterium | reverse complement strand
AGCTGCCGTTGGCCGGCTCGCCATTGTCCAGCAACCGTCCCTGGTAGGTAAAAGCTGCGGTTTGAGCCAGCATCGGCACGGGCGCGACTGCCAGCTGGAGCAGGATGGTAAGGTAGAATCCGTATTTCATAGTTAAGGTGTCATTACTCAGTTCGCCCTGCCGTGGGGTCATTAGCAACCAGAGCATACACGCCCCCCCCCACCTGCTTCAATAGCACAAAAGCTACTCCGGGAACTCAGAGGGTGGCCTGCGTGCTACCTTTGTCAGATTACATCGCTTCATTGAAACGCCCACCTTGTGGCGTCCACGCCAAGCTGGTCGAAGAGGAAGGCCAGGATATCGGCTTGCTCGGCGATGCGGTCCTTGAGGGCGGAGCCGATGCCGTGGCCGGCGCTGGCAGTGCTGCGGAACAGGATCGGCAGGCCGGAGGCGGTGGCGGCTTGCAACCGGGCGGCCATCTTCCGAGATTGGGCCGGATTGACGCGCCCGTCGTTTTCCCCGGTGGAGAGCAGCACTGCTGGATACTTCACCCCGTCGCGCACATGGTGGAAGGGGGAATAGCCGAACAGCGCCTTGAACTGCGCCGGGTCTTTCACCGTGCCGAACTCGGTGATGTTGAACGCGCCGTTGGGGTCCAGCTCGACACGCAGCATGTCGTAAATGCCCACGCGGGCGACCACTGCGCGGGCCAGGTCCGGGCGCTGGGTGAGGAACGCGCCCATCAGCAGCCCGCCGTTGCTGGCGCCTTCAACGGCCAGCCTGGACGGGCTGGTATAACGGCGTTTGATGAGGTGCTCCGCCGCCGCGATGAAGTCGTCGAACACATGCTGCTTTTGCGTAAGGTTGCCGGCTTTGTGCCATTGCTCGCCGTATTCACCACCGCCGCGCAGGTTGGCGACGACATACACACCGCCTGCATCAAACCAGACGCGGCGGGTGGAGTCGAAGCCGGGCGTGAGGCTGATGCCGTAGCCGCCGTAGCCATAGAGCAAGGTCGGGTTCTGGCCGTCCCGTTTCAGGCCCCTCTTGCGCAAGATGTTCAAGGGCACTTTGGTGCCGTCCTTCGAGGTAGCGAATTCGCGCACGACCTCGAGGTCGGCGAAGTCCGCCGGCGAGGTCATGGACAGCGCGGTGCGGCTGACCTGGTTGGCGGCCGGGTCATAGGTGAACCAGGCGAACGGGGCGAGGTAACTGACGTTGCCAAACACCACTTCGTCACCGTGCCAGGAATCGAGGCCCAATACGGTTGACACCGGGAGAGCGGGGATATGGCGTGGCCGGGTGCGGCCGCGCGGGTAATAGAGCAATTCGGACGGGCCGCCCAGAAGGCTGACGACGTAAAGCCCGTGGTCGCCGGGCGCGAACTCCTGCACTACGCCCCGGTTCTCGGGCGCCGCCACCGCGGCCTTCGCCAGGTCGGGCGTGTCGAGCGGCAGGCGCAAGACCTGGCCGCGCGGGGCGCCCTTGCGGCCGAGAAGGTAGAGCGCGCCGTCGCGGCCAAACCTCGCCCGCTTGATCCCGTCTTCGAAGCGCGTCAACTGCTTCCACTGGCCGGCCGAATCGCGCAGGTAGTGGGCGAAGTCGCCGCCGTCGCCGTTGGCCACCGTGGCCAGCAGCCAATGGCCGTCTTCGCTGGCTTCGAGGTCAATCTCGGCGATGCGCGGAAACTCTCGGCCGATCGCGTACTGATCATCCCCGGACGGGCTGCCGAGCCGGTGAAACCAGACCTGCTGGTAGAAGTTGATGTCCGCTTCGGGCCGTTCTCCCGGGTGCGGGTAACGCGTGTAAAAGACGCCCGCGCCATCCGCCGTCCACGCGGCGCTGCCGCCGCCAGTCGGGTATTGCACGCGCGGGATTTCGTCGGCGAGCTTGCGGCCGGTGTCCGCGTCGAAGAAGTGCAGCGCGCCCTGCTCGCTGCCGCCTTCGGAGAGGCAGACGGCGACCCTCCGTCCATCCGGCGAGGCCACGTACCAGTCAACGGCGGTCGTGCCGTCGCTGTCATAGGCGTTGGGATCAAACACTGCGCGCCACAGCGCCGGCGCGGCGAGGGAAGAGAGGCGGACCAGGACGGGCTGTTGGGCGGGCGGCTTGAAGCGCAGGGCAAGGATGCGGCCTTTGCGCTCCTGCAAGCTGTAATAGCGGGCCGACTCCTCGCCGCGCAGTTGCTCGAGCTGCTGCGCAAGGCCGCCGCGGTACGGCAACCGGGCGTAGTAGGCGCGGGTGCGCTCATTTTGCAGCCGCGTCCACTCCCGCACTGCCGGGGCGGAGGCGGCTTCGAGCCACTGGTAACCGTCCACGACCGCCGTGCCGTGGTAGAAATTGGTCACCGGTTGTGGCGGCGCGGGCACCGATGGCAGCACCGCCGGCAAGGCAGGCTGCGGCAGCAGGGCAAGGAGCAGTGCAAATCTCTTCGCCAGGAAAGGGGCTGGGGGGTTCGGTTTAGACATGCCGGAACGATAGGTTTGGCGGAGGTTGGCGGCGGGGTCTTTGACTCCTCCCGCGTTAATCAGGCTGCTGCCGGCCGGGCTGGCAGTATCAGACCAACGCGGCAGAACCATGGAACTCAGCGGACCGTGGGCGATCATCGCTTCTCCAGCACCGCCCGCAGGGTAAGTTCCGAGCCTCCGGTAATCTGGATCGCCCTCCGGTAGTTCTTGAAGCCCGGTTTCTTTACCTCCACCACGTGCGCGCCTTCGGGCAATTTCACCCGGGCGGGGGTGTGGCCGACGAATGCGTCATCAACAAATATCTCGCAGGCGTCGTCGGGGGCGCTGACATTCACGAAGCCGGCATGGGCGCTGCTTGCACTTCCATTGCCCGGCTTCACAGGCACGTTGTCCGGGGCGCCAGCTTTGCGGGGGCGGAACTCTCGCGCCAACCGTTGGCCTTCGGCGATCTGCTCGGGCGTCAGATACCGTTCCGCCGCGGCCAAATTCATTTTGGCGTCATCGGCCCCCGCATCGCCCTTGGCCACCGCGAGGTTCAGCCACTTGTAGGCCTCCAAGTAATCCTTGGGCACGCCCGTGCCTTTTGAGTAACAAAGGCCAAGCCGGTTTTGCGCCGGGGCAAACCCCTGTTCGGCGGCCAGGCGAGTCCACTTCACGCCTTCGTGGATATCCTTTGGCACGCCATTGCCTTCCAGGTAACAGTTGCCCAGCTCAGATTGGGCATCCGGCAGGCCCTGGTCGGCGGCTTTGCGATACCAGGCCGCCGCTTCGGCGACATCCCGGCTCACCCCCTCCCCGCTGGCGTAACACAGGCCCAAATCGAATTGGGCTTCTGCCAGCCCCTGGTCCGCGGCCCGGCGAAACCACCGGACGGCCTCGACCTGGTCCGGTTTCACGCCATCGCCATTAAGATAACTCAGGCCCAGGCGGCACTGGGCGCTGGCCGCCCCCTGCTCGGCGGCCTGGCGGAGCACTTTGGCGGCTTTCTTCAGGTCTTTGGCCACACCGATTCCGCGCGCATAAAAGGAGGCAAGAATGAGCTGGGCCTCGACGTCGCCTCGGTCCGCTTTGGCCTTGACCGCTGCAAACTCTCTCCGCTCGGCCGCGGTCGGTTGGGCGGACAACGGAACAACGCCGCCCGCCAGAAGCAACAGGAGGACCGCGAGCAAACGATTCGACTTCATGCTGCCAGCTTAGCCCGCTTCGCCCGGCTGGCAAGCGCGGCGTGAAGCTCCGGTGCTCTCCCCCAGCCCGCATATTTCGCAACGCCGCGTGAGGGCACGCGGCGCACGATGGCCGTTCCCATCGGAGTATGGAACGTCCAGGCCAGGGCGATTCGGGCCGGCTCGAGTTGCCTTGCGCAATTCGGCTCGACAGGGGCGCGGGGCATTTTCCACTATCTCTGCCCGAAGCTATGCCCGGCATCGAGAATCCCTTTCAATACCTGCTCACCCTGCCGCCGCGCATGGCCCATGAGTTCGAGTCGCTGACAGGCCGGCGCCGGCCCGCGTGGTTCGCCACTTCCGATCCGCCGGGCCGCCCGCTGGGCTCGGGCGGCGGCACGGCCAATCTGCT
>CAZHEW010000355.1:0-4031 GCA_964531815.1 uncultured Verrucomicrobiota bacterium | reverse complement strand
TGGTGTAGTCGCCCATCACGATAGCCCCGACCTCGGTCTCCTCCAGGTTCAGGACCAGGCCGGTGACGCCGCCGCCAAAATCCAGCATTTCATTGTACATGGCGTCTGCGAGGCCCTCGACCTTGGCCACACCGTCGCCGATTTCGCGGACGATGCCCACATTCTGCTTCATCACTGTGGTCTTTACGCCGGCGATCTGGCTTTCGATTTCCTGCAAGATTGAACTCATATCTATATTGTCGGATTACAAAAGGGGATCAGAAGCTGGTCTCCAGCTCGGTCAGTCGGGCCTGAATGCTGCCGTCAAGGACATTGCTGCCTGCCTTTACTCGCAAGCCGCCAATCAGGCTGGGGTCTTGGCTGAAAGCGAAGATGAGCCCCTGGCCGTAGCGGCGCGTCAGGTTGGCTCGGATAGCCGCCTGTTGCGGTTCGGCCAGCGGCGCCGGGCTCTCGATGCGGGCGGTCCGGTGGTCGAGGTCCAGCCTCACCAAGCGTTGGAAGTGGGAAAGGATGGCGAGATAGCCGCGGGGCCTGGCGGCCAGCACATGCTGGACGACCTGGCGCACCCTGGCCTCGTCCAGCAGTCCGTCAATGCGGCAAACGCGAAAAAGCTCCTTCGCGTCACGACGGGCCTGTTTGGAGATCTTCACGGTGTAAGCTCAGTGCGGCGCCCGGATCAGGCCGCCAGTTCCCGGTTGGTTTCTTCCGCCAGGCGCTTCTGGTCGTCAGTGGTCAGGACCTTGCCGGTCACCTTCGCTGTGGTGGCGACCACCAGCCGTCCCACCTCGCGGCGCAGTTCAGCCAGCATCCGTTCGTGCTCCGCCTGGGTTGCCTGTCGGGCCTTGGCCACGATGGACTGGGCGGCGGCGATGGCTTTCTGGGTTTCCTGCTCCTGAACTTTGGCGGCAGCCGCGCGGGCCTCATCAATCAGTTTGGAGGCTTGCTGGCCGGCCTGGACCAGCATTTCGTGAGCCTTGGCCTGAGTATGGGCCAGCTCTTGCTTGATCTGCTCGGCGTTGTCCAGGCTTTCCTTGATGCGTTTCCGGCGCTCCTCCAGCACGCTCAGGATCGGCTTGTAGGCGTAACGCTGGAGTAGAAAGGCCACAATGGCGAAGCAGATGCACTGCGAGATGAAATGCGGCAGGTCCACACCGAACCGCGAGGCGGTATCCCGGCCCATCTGGGCGAGGTCACCGCCGATGCCAGCGAATAGAAAAGGCGACTGCATAATCAAACAGGGCGAAGGCCGGGCGCGGAGCCGCAAGAGGCTCCGCGCCGGGATGTCACTTCACGAGGAAGATGGCGTAGAACACGATGGCCTCCGCAAAGGCGATCGCCAGGATCGCCTGCACCAGGATCTTGGTCGAAGCGCCGGGATTGCGTCCCACCGCCTCGGAAGCCTTCATGCCGATGAATCCCACGCCGATGGCCGCGCCGAGCGCCGCCAAACCGACGTGCAAATTCCCCATCAGTCCCTCTGCCAACATTGGCGTTAACATATGTCTCTTTACCTTTCTGTTGCTCAGCGGCCTCCGCGAGTGAACACGGTCCGACCGCTGAAATCTTGTCTCAGTGTCCGCTTGCTCCGGGCGACTCCTCATGCACGCAGATCAGCATCGTAAACACCGCCGTCAGCAGCATGAACACCAGCGCCTGCACGATTCCCACCAGCAACTCCATGAAATAGAACGGCACGGGCAGCAGCCAGCCCAGGCCCGGCACCAGCTTGCTCATCGCTTCGAGCATGTTCTCCCCGGCGAAAATGTTGCCGTAGAGACGGAAGCTCAGCGAGATCGGCCGGAACAGGATGGACAGCACCTCAAGGAACCCGACCAGGAAAAACACCACGATCATCAGATACTTCAACGCTCCACCCGTATCCCCCTTGGGGCCAAACAGATCGAGGAACATCCCCTTGATGCCGACCGCTTGCAGGGCCCAGACGATCCAGCAGACGAAAAAAATCATCGCCATCGCGAAGGTCATATTCAGGTCGGCATTGCCGCCACGGAGCAGCGGGTGTGCGACGTGGAATCCCTCCGAAGTTTGCGTCCCCCAGCCGATGCTGCCCACCCCCGGCAGGAGGCCGAACCAATTCGTAAACAGAATGAAGATAAAGAGCGTGGCAAAGAACCAGAACGTCTTGTTCACCAGCTTGCCGCCGATGATGCCCTCCAGGAAGTCGTGCAGCATTTCCACCAACCACTCCCAGAAGTTCTGCGCCCCCTCGGGCGCGAGTTCCATGCGGCGGGTGGCCCGCCGGGCAAAGAAGATTAAAATCAGCGCCACCGCCCACGTCACCACCATCGAGCTGCTGACGAACGAGGACCCGCCGGGGCCCAGCTTGGGGGCGTCGGGAGGCAGCCCCTCCTCGTGCCCGTGGGCCACGGCGGCGGGGGCAACCGCTGTGTCCGCCTCGATTGCCGACGGCGGCACGTTGGCCAGGGCTTGCAGCACCAGGCCTGCAAGGCACAACCATATAGAAATCAATCTGAACAATCGCATTGCGCTGAACATCGGGGGGTAGCGACACGCTATGCCCTCGGGTCTGAGCCGACTCTATGTCGGAAGCATGAGGAGCATGTGTCAGAGCGGCGCGTTTTGCAAGATATCTTCGCGGTCCGTTTTGCGCGCCAGGATCCATGCCGCAGGATTTTTCGCTTTAGCTGCGGGCCCGGTTGGGGTTTGCTGTCGTGGTGAACCGTCGAGCGTTCCTCAAGACCGGCGCCAGCAGCTCTGTTCTGCTCCTGAGTCATCCTGCATGGTGCGCCACAAAATCCAGCCCCACACTGACCGATGGGGAGGTCCTTGCCCGGAGCGGGGAGGGCATTGAGAAGCACCGCAAAGGCGATGGAGCCATTCTTGTGCGGGATGCGCGCGGGCAGGGTGTACCGGGGGCAACGGTCAGAGTGGAGCAACTCCGCCATGACTTCCTCTTCGGCTGCAACTTCTTCATGTTTAGCCGCTGCGGCCACCCGGAGCTGGAGGAACAATACCGCGGGCGCTTTAGAGAACTGCTGAACTACTGCACGCTCGGCTTCTACTGGGCGGGCTATGAACCCGAGCGCGGCAAACCGAATTATGAATACACGGACCAGGTCGCTGGCTGGGCCGGCGAGCACGGCATTGCCTGCAAGGGCCACCCGCTGGTCTGGGACCACCCAGCCGGCTCGCCCGCCTGGCTGCCGGAGGATCCCGGGGAAATCGAGCGCCTTTCCACCACGCGCGTCCGTGAGATCATCGCCCGCTTCAAGGGCCGCATTGACATCTGGGACGTGGTAAACGAAGCGACGCATCTGCCGGACAGACCCAACAAGACCAGGATGGCCGGCTGGGCACGGAAGCTCGGCCCGGTCCGTTATGTGGCCGAACACCTCGAAACAGCTCGCGCCGCCAATCCGCGCGCGACGCTCCTGGTCAACGACTATCGTATTGATCCACCCTACAGGCGCCTGCTGAAGGATGTGCAGTCCCGCGGCAAGTCGCTATTCGACGCGGTCGGCATCCAAAGCCACATGCACGATGAGGTGTGGCCGCTGCACAAGATTTGGCGCACCTGCGATGCCTACGGCAACCTCGGGCTGCCAATTCACTTCACTGAGACCACGATCGTCAGCGGCCCGCGCAAGGGACCGGGCGAGAACTGGGGAACGACCACCGCCGAGTGCGAGGACCGGCAGGCGGAGCTGGCAGCCAGGTTCTACACGACGCTTTTTGCGCACCCCGCTGTCCAGGCCATCACGTGGTGGGATTTCTCCGACCTTGGCGCGTGGCAGCGCGCACCGGCTGGCTGGCTGCGGCGAGATATGTCGCCCAAACCGGTCTATGGCCGGCTGAAGTCGCTGATCAAGGACGCGTGGTGGACCAAAGTCGCCGGGAGCACCGATACCCGCGGCGAGTTCAAGGCCCGCGCCTTTTACGGGAACTACCGTCTCACCGTCGAGTTGCCCGGCGGCCAGGTTCTCACCCGAGACGTGCACTGGGAGCGCGGGAAGCAGAACCAGTTCACATTCACCGTATGAAACACCCGG
>CAZHEW010000354.1:0-4045 GCA_964531815.1 uncultured Verrucomicrobiota bacterium | reverse complement strand
CACCATCGCCACGGAGCTCGAAATCTCGTCCCGCACCGTCGCGCGCGACCTGGACTGCATGCGCGACGACCTGGAGCTGCCCATAGACTACGACAAACAGCGCCACGGCTTTTACCTGACCGAGCCCGTCCAGAGCCTGCCCATCGTGCCCGTCAGCTCCCGCGAGCTCTTCTGCGTCTGCGTCGCCCACAAAGCCCTCGAACACTACCGCGGCACCGCCCTCGAAAGACCCCTCGAACTCGCCTTCAAACGCTTCGCCGAACGCCTCGATGACGACGAGCGCTTCACCCTCCAGAGCCTCGATGAAGTGCTCTCCCTGCGCCCCTTCGCGCCCGAGGACGCCGACCTGAAACTCTTCGAGCTGGTGACCGGCGCCCTCACCGACCGCCGCGCCATGCGCTTCCAATACCGCAAGCCCGGCGAACAGCGGACCGAGTTGCGCCGCGTCCACCCCTATCACCTGTTCGAGTTTGGCCACCGCTGGTACCTCCTGGCCCACGACCTCCAGCGCCGCGACCTCCGCACCTTCGTCCTGGGCCGCATGCGCGAAGCCGCCGTCACGCGCGAAAAGTTCCAGCTCCCGCCCGGCTTCGACCCCCGCAAACACTTCGAGACCAGCCTCGGCGTCATGAGCGGCAAAGGCGATTACCGCGTCGCCGTCGAAATGGACGCCTGGCTCACCGACATCCTGCGCGGCCGCCGCTGGCATCCCAGCCAGGAGATCGTCGAGTTCCCGGACGGCCGCTCCGAGCTCCGGCTCCGCCTGAGCTGCCTGGAGGAAATCGAGCAATACATCCTGAGCTGGGGCGCGCACGCCACCGTCCTGGCCCCGCCCGAGCTGCGCCAGCGTCTCCTCCGCACCACCCGGGAACTTTCCCGCCGCTACGCCACCCCCGCCGGCGCGTGAACCCGCCCGCGGCAGGCAAGCGCCGCGAGCAGCCCAAGGGGCGCGGACATTCCTGTCCGCCCACTTTGCCGCAACCCTGGCTGGAGGACAGAAATGTGCGCGCCCCAATGCGGCCCGCGGTCCGCCAGTTTGCAGGTGCAAACGCCCGGGCCAGGCAGTACGCTTGGCACATGAATCGCATGCCCATAGACCCGGAGCAATGCGGCGGCCGACACGTCCGGTCTGGAGCGGGAGGTCGTCCGGCGGCGGACGACTAATGCTATCATGAAATCCTGTCTCGGTTCGATAAGGCTGGCAGCATGGCTGCTGCCCGGCTTCGCCGTTTGGCCAATGCTGGCATCACCAGAGCCGGCCAGCACCAATCCCCCCGCGATTCGCGTGGCGCTCTATCGCGGGCCGGGCACCGGCGGCAAGGGGCCGCCCAATCTGATGAAGCGCCTGAACCGGCCGCCGGAGTTTACCATTTGCGCCATCACGCCGGAGCAGCTTCGCGGCGGCGCGTTGACAAACTGCGACGTGGTGATCTTTGCCGGGGGCAGCGCCGGCAAGCAAGCGGAGTCCATCGGCGCGGCGGGATTGGCGGCGGTGCGGGCCTTTGTCGAGAATGGCGGGGGTTATGTGGGCATTTGCGCGGGCGCCTACCTGGCCACGTGCGGCTCTCCCAAAACGCGTTTGAACCTGATCAACGCGGCCACAATCTCGCCCAAATGGCGGCGGGGCAAAGGGCTGGTAAAGATCGAGTTGACCAAAGCCGGAAAGAGGATCATCGGCTCCCCCGCCGGGCGGGCCGGGGTGCGGTATGCCAACGGGCCGGTCGTCAAACCGGCCGGGCGGAAGGAACTGGCGGAATACGAGACGCTGGCCCAATTCCGTACCGAGCTGGCGGAAAACGATTCGCCTGCCGGCATCATGGTCAATTCCCCGGCCATTTTCGCGGCCGGTTTCGGGAAGGGCCGCGTCGCCTGCGCCAGCCCCCATCCCGAGCAGACCAGCGGGCTCGATCACGTGGTGCCCGCGCTGGTTTCATGGGCCGCCCGGTGACGGGCGGCGAACGCTTTGCGCGCGGCGCGCGAAGGCAGATTCGCGTCAGCAACATGAGCCGCCCCTGGCGGATGGATGCTTACCGTGCCCGGTGGCGCAGCACCCGGCCCGGATGCGCGCCGGTGTGGCGGTCGTCTTGAATCACCAGGGTGCCATTGACAAACACGTACTTGAACCCGGTCGAGTAATGGTGCGGGTCATTGAAGACGGAGTTGTCCTGCACCGTGTCCGGGTTGAACACGGTGATGTCGGCCCAGTTGCCCTCGCGCAGTTCACCCCGGTCTTTGAACTGGAATGTGTTGGCGGGAAGCGAGGTCATTTTGCGGATGGCGTCTTCGAGCCGAAGGGCGTGTTTCTCGCGGACGTAGCGCGCCAGGACCCGGGCATTGTTGCCGTAGCCCCGGGGATGCGGCACCCCGGCGCCCATCGCGCGCACGCCGGCGTCGCAGCCAATCATCGTGTTCGGGTGGCGCAGGAAGCCGAGGACGTCCTCCTCGTTCATGCTGTGGAAAATGCCGCTGGCACCGCCGTTCTTCTCGAGCTCGAGCACCAGTTCGATCTGGTCATCGAGCGAATCCGACCCGCGAACCTTCCTGGCCGCTTCCGCGATATTCAGCCCGTTCAGCGAGCGGTCGCGGAGGCAGGAGGCGATGACCGCATACGCGTAGTCCGGGTTGCGATGCTGTTGGAGCGAGGCTTTCATCTGCGCGACGATATTCGACCGGGTCTGCGGATCGGCCATGCGTTGGACGAACTTGTCCCGCCCGCCTTCGCGCCACTCGGAGGGGATGAGCTGGCTGATGCCGGTGCTCGAGGCGGTGTAGGCATATTGGTCCTGCGTGATGTCGAGCCCTTCGGCGCGCGCCTTCTCCAGCGCGGCCAGGACCTCGGCGGTCCGGCCCCAGTTCGCCCGGCCGCTCAGCTTGATGTGCGACACCTCGGCGCGGACCTGCGCTTCACGGGCTACCCGGAAGACCTCGTCGAGCGATTTCAGAATGCCGCTGCCTTCATTGCGCTGGTGCGTGGCATAGAGACCGCCGTATTTCGAGACCACCTTCGCCAGTTCGATGATTTCATCGGTCCGGGCGAACACGCCCGGCAAGTAGATCAACCCCGTGGAGAGGCCCACGGCCCCGTCCCGCATCGCCCGGTCCACGTATTCCCGCATCCGTTCCAGCTCCTCTGCCGTGGGGGGGCGATCGAACGAGCCGCGCATGGCCTCGCGCCGAACCGTGCCGTGTCCGATGAGGCTGGCCACATTCGGGGACATTCCGTGCGATTCGAGCTTGCGAAAATAGTCGCCTATCTTCAGCCGCGAACCGCCGCAGTTGCCCACCACCACGGTCGTCACGCCCATGCGCAAGAAGTTCTCGGCCTTCGGCTGCTCCAGAACGCCTTCGGCATGCGTGTGCACGTCAATAAACCCGGGCGCAATCACCAATCCCGCGGCATCAAAGGCTTCCTTCGCCTCCCCCGAAATCGGTCGTCCAATTGCCGCAATGCGCCGATCCTTCACCGCGACATCGGCGAAATACGCCGGGTTGCCGGAACCGTCAATGACACGGCCGTTGCGGATGATCAGATCGTAGGACCTGGCCAGAAGCGGCAGATCCGCGCCGGCCCCCGCCAGGAGCCAGAATGCAAGAAAGCGGTTCATCGGCCACTGCTACCACACCCGGCCTCGGCAACGCGATCTAATTCGGCCAATCATCTGCGGCCGAAAGAAGTGTTCCCAGCGGATGCGGTCCCGCCCGCTTCCTCTTGCCCGGGTGCCGATTCACGCCCGGCGCCGACGGCGTCCACAATGCCATTGAACAGCAGGCGGAAGGCCGGATGCGACTGCCCGCGAAAGGCAACGTCCGGCCCCGAAAAAACCACCGCTTGCGTGGGGCCAACTCGCGCAGGTCGCAGTTGCCGGCTTTTCGGCGGCGTTTGGTCCGGCAGGTCATTGGCTGGCCATCGCCTGGCCAGTGCCTAGCCAGCAACAGGCTTAATACAAATTCTATTAGGCTTGTTGCTGGCTAGGCGCCCCCGGGTGACTACGATGTCTGCCTCGGGCTGGATAGGCCGCCGAACTTATGACCGAGAGCACTAAGG
>CAZHEW010000353.1:0-4051 GCA_964531815.1 uncultured Verrucomicrobiota bacterium | reverse complement strand
CTTGCCCGCAACCTGCTCCAGGTGCAGCACCACAGGGACCGGCTCGACCGCGTAGCGCGGCCCCTCTTCAACCATCGGCTCCTGTCCGCCCTTGAGCCGCGCGTAGGGCTTGCCCTGCGCATCCACGCCGCGGTCGGCAATCTGCTCCGCAAGGTTCAGCTTGCGGTCAGCCATCCAACGCAGGTGGGCGCAGCAATCCGATCCCCACAGGCCCCGCTTCTCCATATCCGGCCAATCCGTCACGCGGGCCAGCGGAATCTCCACCTGGCCGTCCGCCTTCACCCGGAGCAACTGCTGCATCGTCTTGGCCGCGTAGTAGAGGCCGCGAGGGGTCAGCGCCACCAGCCGCAGCGACGTCGCGGCGTTGCCTGGAATAATCTGGTATGCCTGATCCGCGTTTTTGAGCGCCGCCAACCCGGCTGTCTTCCCCTCGGGGATTTCGAGCGACAACCTGAAGGCGGTGTCCCCCGTCTTGCCTGCGGCCCCACGGGGCCCGACCCGCTCACGCAATTCGTCCACGGCCTGTTTCCCCAGCACGCCGGCATGTGCCGGTCCCTCAATCTGAATCCGGGCGGCGGGAACCGTCACCTTCGACTTGATCTCGATCTGCTTCGGCAGCGGGACCGTGTGGCGAATCCACGCCTCGGCGTCCCGCGCCGACACCGGCACCGATGACACCTGCGCGGCAAGAACAGGGAGGGCCAGGAGCGGCTGAAGGATAGCTGCCAGGACGATGCGGAACGTGGCTCTTCTTGCACTGATCATAAGCAATCTTGGTTCTCCCGGCCGCCCCGATTGGCAGCCAGACGCCTCAAGGGTGGGCGAGCTGAAATCCCCCGTCAACCGTCCCGCACGCCAAGGCACTGCGGGGGTGTCCATTTATTGGACACACGACCAGGCGCCGACTTTGGCAGCGCCCACATCATCTGAGTGGTGCACCCCATTTCGAGCCCGACCATAGCCTCCTGCAAGCCGTGTACAAGGGGTGTACACCGCGCTGGAGCATGGTGGATGGGCGGATATTGCCGGGAAATGCGTTCCCCACCGACCAAAGTATCCCTGTCAGTTGCTACCTGCCGGCAATGATGAGGTCCAGGCGCTGGCTGTGTTCCTGGGCGGAGAGGTCGCCGCCTTCGATGGTTAGCCAGCCGTGGTAGCGGATCTTTTCGAGGGCGGCGCGGACGGCTGGCCAGCGGACGCTGCCATCGCGGATATTGACGAACTTGCCGGCGCCCGGATCGTCGTCAGCGAGCTTGAAATCCTTGGCGTGGCACTTGGCGATCAGGTTGCCGAGCGTGAGAATCCATTCCTCGGACGGCGCGTACTTCACGTGGTTGCCGATGTCGAAGTAGGCCTTCACCCAGGGGCTTTTGAAGGAAGCCACGAAGTTCCGGAAGACTTTGGGCTGCACCCAGAGGTTGTTCCAGACGTTCTCGACCGCGATGACCACGCGGCACTTCTCGGCGAGGGGGATGAGCCGACTGATGGCGTCGCGGGACGTGTCCGTGGCGTGATTATGGGCTTTGAGGTAGTCGGCGTAGGGCGCGTTGTCGCCGGCGACGACGCGCGTGAGGTGGCCGGTCTTTGAGTTAAACTTGATGGCGAACTGGCGCGGGGCGGGGATCTTCATTCCACTGATGCGGCACGGCACCAGCAGCACCGCATCCGCGCCATAGGCCTGCGCCGCCCGCAGGGCGTCCTCGGTGACCGCGAGGGTCTGCGCCACTTTGGCGGGGTCGTCGCTGTTGAACTCCGCCCACCCGCGCAGCACGGAGTGAATGCGGAGGCCGCACTTCTCGGCAACCTTGCGGCAGTCTTCCGCCTCCCGCGGCGGCAGAATACCCGCCTCGAGGCCGTCAAAGCCCGCGGCCTTGAGCCGCTTCAGCTCTTCTTCGGTCGGTTGGTTGACGATGAGGGCTTTGCGGAGTTTCGTTTTGAACGCGCGGTCGGCAGCTCGCGCCCCGCGGGGAACGGCTCCCAGGCCAAAACCGAGCCCGGCGGCAAAAGCGGTCGAGGTGGCGAGAAAGTCACGGCGGCTGAAGTTCGATTTCATAGGCACGGCAATCTTGGACTAATGCCGGCGTTTGGCAACCAGTCAAACCTGCCGGGTCAGCCGTCGGCGGCCTCGAAGCGGCCGATCTGTTTGCTCAAGGCGCCGGTGTAGGCGCCTTTCTCGCGACCGAAGAGTTCGCTTTCGATGAGCGTTGACGGGATGGCGGCGCAGTTCACCCGGATCATGCGCCGCTCGTGGCGGCGGCTAAGGTCGTGGATGGCAGATGCGATCAACTCCTTGCCGGTGCCGGTTTCACCGAGCAACAGCACCATCGCCTCCGTGGGAGCAACCTTTTCAACCTGCGCGAGCACGCTTTGAAGCGCCGCGCTCCGGCCGAGGATCTGCGAGTGGCCATCCAATAGTTTCAGATCCTGCCGCAGCGAAATGTTCTCCGCCTCCAGCCGTTCCTTGAGCGCCTCCACCGTCTTGAGCGCGCGGTGGAGCGCCTCTTCCGCGGACCGGCGGGTCAGCGCGTTGGCGAAGACCCCTGCGACCAGACGGAGGCGGTTGACCAAGCTTTCGGACCACTGCCGCTCGGCCCTGACGGTCCCAAAGCTAAGCACCCCTATGGCCTTGCCGCCGACCACGAGGGGAAAGCACAAACTCGATTTTGTTCCAAACCGGCGGAAGCTTTCCTTGTCAATGGCCGCTTCCGAAGGCAACTCGTCCACCGAGCTGAACTGGAGCGTATGGCCGCTCAGAATCTGCTGTGTCGCCCAGGGAAACATTGGCTCGGCCCGGGAAAGCGGAGCCAACGGGCATCCCGGGATGGCCCAGGCATGGGTGAACCGCGGCTCTCCGGTGGGACCGGGCTGGCCCAGCGTGCTCCGGTCCAGGCCCAGGGTCTCGCAGATGCGCCGCTGCGCCTCGATAATCTCGTGGTCCAGAGCCTCGGCCGGCAGCCCAACGAACCGGGCGGAGAGGTCGGCCAACAGGCTCTCGAACCGGATGCGTTCCTCCAGTTGCGCCTGCAAGTCGTCCTGGGGCAGAGCCATGCGTGCTAATGCGCAGATAATCCGCCATCTGCGCTGCGGAGCAAGTATTCGTGTCCGCTGGCCGGTTGCAAGACGATTACGGTCAGCGAACGCGAAAGCATTCGGTCATTCGCAGAGTGACAAGCCGGAGGATTCAGAGCGAGTTCTAGAATCGGTAGCCCATACTGACCGTCAGGTAGAGATCGCTACCCTTCGGCAGCTCGCCATCGGATTCCGCCCTGGGCTTTTGCAGAAAATCCCAGACGAACGAGACATCGAGGTCCAGGTGCCGCTTGATTTTGAATTCCAGTGTGGAGGCCGCGTGGTGGGTGTACTGCCCCGCGTCTTCTCGGGTGAAGACAGTCTGTACCCTCTGAGAGAAGGTCAGGCGACGGGTGATGTCCGCCTTGAAACAGGTTTGAAGCACTGCCCCCGGCGTTGTCGCGGTGTCAGGCTGCCCCGGTTCGACCGTCTCAAACTGGGTGTACAGGTAAGCAGGACCGGCTGCCACACTCCAGGTGAGTCCCGAGCGATCAAAGATGTAATAGCCACCACCTACCATGACGGTGCCACGGAGCGAAATGTTGGCCAGGGGGTCATGGTAGTATTCCAGTTGCAGCGGGCGCACGAACCAATGGCGATCCAGGCGGACATCGTAGGTCAGGCTCACGCGCTGATTATTGGCATTTTCGTCCCCGTTGACCTCGCTGTAATTGCCTAGGTAATCGAGCACTAGATCGGAGTTTGGAGTCCGGCGGGCCAACTCACCGCTGATCGTTACCGTAGTCATATCATTGTTGCCAGACTGTAGACTCAGCCCGGCGCTGAGCTTGCCCGACCAGTAATGCATCCCCCGGCTTCCCGAGGGTGTAAGACCCAGGAGCTCCTTCCGCGGCAGGAGGAGCTGCTCGGGACCGCTGACCGAGACTACGTCATTGCTGACAACGATAGTTCCGAACACGGGCTCTTTACGACTGTCGAACCTGGCCCACGCCGGACTGGCCGGATAGACCTGCCGAATGTC
>CAZHEW010000352.1:0-4088 GCA_964531815.1 uncultured Verrucomicrobiota bacterium | reverse complement strand
ACTGGTCTGTGAGCAAGTTCCCTTGGCGTGGTTTTCAAGGCCGCAGCAGCGCAAACGGCGCGCCCGGCATGTTCCGCAGCAGGCTGACCACCAGCACCGCCGCCAGAATCAGCCAGAGCCAAATCGGGCGCAGCCCGATAAGCGCCGGCTGGTTTCGCGCCTTTTGCAGCCCGCACCGGGCGGCCAGCCAGGCCACAACGGGCAGGAGAAGAACCAGCATCGGGTTAAAATGAAACGCCGCTGTCAGGTGCCCGTGCAGCAATTGGTGCAGCGCGCGCAAGCCGCCGCAGCCGGGGCAGAGCAGGCCGGTGGTCCGGTGGAAAAAGCACACCGGATAGAAATGAAACTCGCTTGGATCAAAGCAGAACAACACCACGCCCGTCACGGTGGCGAAGACCGTCAGCGCGACGCCAACTGACCTTGCGGGCCTGGAAGAGATTGCCGATTCAGACATCTATATCCTCTCAATATGGCGCATAACGTCCGAGGCGCCCACCGCCAGGCCGCACGCCAACAGAAGCGCCGCCAGCACAAGGCTTAAGAGGGAGAGCACCAGGCCCGCAACGGCCAACCCCACGCCTTGTTGCTGAAGCGGATGGGTCCGGATCTGAACCACGGCCACCAACGCGAACGCGATCCCCAACAGGTTAAAGGGCATCCCATAGCAGCAGCACATGCCGCAGGTAACCGACAGAATGCCCATTACCAGGCTGGCCTTCGCCATCGAATTGGTCTCGGGCATCGGGGCGAGAGCAATCGGCCCTGACACGGCCAGCGGCGGCGGCATATTCGCCAGCAGCGGGGCAAGCTCGACATACTCCGTGAGGGGCTTCCACTGATCCGTGCCGTCAGCTTTGGCCCGTGTCAGCGCGTTGGCCCGGCCTTCGGCGATCCATTCACGCAGTTGGTCTGCCGCGATCGGTCCGTACTCTCTCCCATCTGCTCCGATGATCCTATACATAGGCCCTGACTGCCGGAAGGGCGGGCCTTAGAACCATTCCTTCCGCCCGTCCACATAGACCCGCACAAACTCTTCGTCGGGCTTGCACAAATAGATTATCCCCTCGATCAGGCCGATCAGCCCCGTTACGCAGCCTCCAATGCCGCAAGTCAGCACGGTGACCAACAGCATGATCAGCCCCGCTCCAGTGTAGCCGAGGATGAATTTGTGAATGCCCAGCGAGCCCAGCAGAATGCCGCAGACGCCGGCCGGGATCTTGTTGGCCGCCCGCGGCACAGGGACGGCAGGCGACGGCGGCAGTGGTGCAAGGAGTGGCGGTGTGGCCGCCGACGTTGGCGGTTTCAAGTCCGGCGCAAACTCCGGCAGTGAGCCAAGCGGCTTCCAATCCTGCGTGCCGTCGGTTTGCACGAGGGTTTGGGCGTTCAGGCGGTTCTCGCCAATCCAAGCCCGCAGTTGCTCGGCATTGGCCGGGCCGTAATGTTGTCCGTCCTTTCCGATGATCTTATACATACCGTCCTTCTACGCCCGCCAGGCTCGACGGCCAAGTGTAAAAGCAGCCGTCTTTTGTAACGACCCACTGGGAGGGCGAGCGTCCTCGCGAGCCCAGACTCCTCAGGCGATCTGCTAAAACCAGGGCTCGCGGGGACGCTCGCCCTCCCAGGGTTTAGGTTCGCAAAGATGCTCGCCGCTGCAATTCCGCCAGCTTGGCGTCGGCCCGCCCGCTATCAATGATTTCCGCCGCCAGGTCCCACCCCTCGGCCAGCGAGCGGGTCCGGTCGGCGACGAACAACGCTGCCGCAGCATTCAGCAACACGGCGTCCCGCTTCGGCCCACGCTCCTTGCCCTTCAAGACGCGACGAATTATTGTGGCATTGACCTCCTGGTCGCCGCCGCGCAGGTCTGCCAGCACCATGGGTTGCAGCGGGAACCATTCCGTCAGTACGGTCGCGCACGCCAGCGCGCGCTCCTGGTAAAACTCCGCCACCGTAGTCGGCCCAAGCGGTGAAAGCTCGTCCAAGTGCCGGACCGCCCCGGCTTCGTCGGTCACGGCGCCGCAGACGACCATGGCGCGGCGCACGCCGAGCGATTGGAGGACGCGCGCCAGCGGCTCGCACAAATCCGGCCGCGGCACGCCAATCAACGCCGCCGTCGGCTGCATCGGATTCAGCAGCGGGCCGAGGAAGTTGAAAACCGTGGGCTGGCCCCGAGCGGCGCAGAGCTTGCGCGCCGGGATGATGTGCCGAAACGCCGGATGATACTTCGGCGCAAACAAAAACGCGAAGCCGTGTTCCCGCAGCGACTGCACAGCGTCCTCCGGTCCCGCGTCGAGGGGGATTCCCAGCGCCTCCATGACGTCCGCGCTGCCGACCAGCGACGTGCTGGCGCGGTTGCCATGCTTGGCTACTCGCACGCCCGCCGCGGCGGCGATCAGCGCCACTGTCGTCGAGATGTTGAACGTGCTCAACCGGTCCCCGCCCGTGCCGACCACGTCAAGAATCAAACCGGCGCGCAGCTCCTCATCGAGCACCGGTTGGATAGACCGGCGGCGCAGTTCGCGGGCAAATGCCGCAATCTCCTCGGTCGTCTCCCCTTTCCGGGCCAGTTGGGTCAGGAACTCGGCCTTGGCGTCCGCCGACACCGCCTCGTCCACCAGTTCCACGACTGCCCGGCGGACCTCTTCGTCCGTTAAAGCCTTTGCGGCAGCAAGCTGACGTGTGAATTGTTCGAGCACGGCCAAGTGGTCGGCGACGAGCCGACTTGTCTGTTGTTCAGAATCGCGGGGGGGATGATGCCGTCAGGCTCCCCAGCGCGTTCCCGGGTCATTGGTTACTCGCCCATCAGGTGTTCGAGCACCATTTGGTCGAGTGCGGCGTAGTTGCGATCGGCTACGAGCTGCCGGGCGGTCTTTTCGTCAAACGTGCGCGCTTTGCGGACCAGGCGCTGGAACGTGCGCCGGCTATTGACCAGGTGCGCCAGCCAGTGCTCGACCTTCGTGGTGCGGAACGGGTGCACGTCGAAGCAAACGTACTCGCCGTGCTTCCCGTACCCGCCGCGCTCCAGGGCGCGGACCTGGTTGAACGCCACGCGGAGGTTGTTGCTGGCAAAGGGCTTGTCCTGGTCGAACTTGAGCCCATTCTGGTCGTTGAGGTGCAGCGACCAGAGCTTGCCAAAGGCCATCGCAAAATCAATCTCGTCCGCCGGGTCCAAACCCGCCAGGATCGCGTGCGCCGATTCGATGAGGCAACCCACCCGCTTGGGGTCGCGCGTCAACTGTGCAATGGCCAGCGCGTGGCCGATCGTCGGCACATAAGCGTGGTCCATCGGCTCGTTGGGCTTGGGCTCGATCGAGATGCGGATCTTCCGGTCATACGCCAGCATCTTGTCCAGGGCCTGAACGAGCAGTTCCACGCTCCGCCGGCCATTCTTGGACTCGCGCAGATAGGTGCCTTCGCGCGCCAGCCACAGCACGACCAGGTCCGTGCCCAGATAATTCGCAATGTCAATGCAGCGCAGCGAGCGGTTGATGGCATACTGCCGGCATTTCGGGTCGTTGTTCGTGTAGGCCCCGTCAATCGTCTTGGGGCTGAACCAAAGCCGCGGCGCGACCATCTCCGCCGCCACGCCGGCGTCATCCAGCTTCTTCTTGAGTTCCTTGGCTTCCTTGCGCACTTGCGCATCGGATTTCCCATCAATGTCGGACACCGCGTCGTCGTCATGAAACATCATGGCATCGAAGCCCGACTTCTTGAGTTGCTTGAGCTTCCAGTCAAAAGTCTGCGCCGGCCGGGTCGGCGGGCCGTAGGGATCCTGACCTTCACTGATATTCCAGGGACCGAAACAGAATTGGTATTGATGTTGTTTTGCCATAAGTGTCACGCAAGGGTAGCGAGGCCCACCTGAATTCAAAGCCAAAAAATGCATCTGAATTTGCGTGCTGTGCGGCCACACCGGTGGTACATATATTCTATCGGAGACAGACTATGACGACCAGCAAACCAGGCGGAGCTGTGGAACCCGATTCTCTCGGGCGCGTGACCTTTCTCGACGGCCAGGGCGAGCTCCCGATGCTTGAAATCAGCACGCGGTGGAGCACCGCCGAAATCTATCTGCACGGCGCCCACGTCAC
>CAZHEW010000351.1:0-4116 GCA_964531815.1 uncultured Verrucomicrobiota bacterium | reverse complement strand
GCGGCGGGTGCGACAACTGCCTCTCGCCGCGGGATACCTACGACGGGACGCTGGCAGCGCAGAAGTTCCTGTCGTGCATCTACCGCATCCGGCAGCAGAGCGGCTTCGAGTTCGGCATGAACCAGATCGTCGAGGTGCTGACCGGCGCGGAGACCGAAGGCATCCGCAAGTGGGGCCACGAGAAGCTCTCCACCTATGGCATCGGCGGGGAACACAGCCGGCCGGAGTGGAAGGCCATCGGGCGGGAGTTGATCCGGCTCGGCTTGGTGCGGCAGGCGGCTCTGGAGAAGTTCGGCGTGCTGGGGCTCACGGAGGAGGGGTTGGCGGTGCTGAAACAGCGCAAACCGGTGCGGCTGACCCGGCCCGTCAGCGCGCCCAAGCCTCCGGAGCATCGCGTCGGGGAGATCGCCTGCGACGAGCTGCTGTTCGAGCGGCTCGTGCGGCTGCGCAAGCAGCTTGCCGATGAGCGGGCCGTGCCGCCGCATATTCTCTTCTCGGATGTGACGCTGCGGCAGATGGCGCGCGATTACCCGGCCAACGAGCGCGAGCTGGCGCGCATCAGCGGCATGAGCGCGCGAAAGCTGCACGAGTTTGGGCGAGTCTTCCTCGCGGTTGTCGCCGGCCACCTGGAGACGCAGCCGCGGCAGATATTTGCGGAGACCTCTTTCGCGGAGCCCGGGGCAAAACCGGCCCAGGCGCTGCGGCGCAGCGCTTCGGACGATGAGCCCTATGACGAGCCGCTGTTCGAGCGCCTGCGGATGGTGCGCCGGAAACTGGCGGAGGCACGCGGCGTGCCGGCTTACATCATCCTGCACGATTCGGCCCTGCGCGAGATGGCCCGGCTGTATCCACAGAGCATTGAGGAGTTGGCCGGGATAGCCCGTGTTGGACCCAGCCGAGCGCGCCAGTTCGGCGCAGAATTCCTGAAGGTGATCACCGACCAGCAGCATGACAGCCCGCAGCGGCCCGGTTAAGTGGCAGGTGCCGAAAACGACCGTAGCGCAGACGTTGTCTCGGTCCGGAGCAGGGCCGGCGGACGGAAAGCCGAGCGCGTAACAGGCTGCTGCAGACCTATAATGCCTTTGTTCTGCAGCAGGCGCTTAGACCTGGATTGCCGAGTATGAGAACCGCAGGTGGTTCTTGCATGGCCTGTTCCATGCGCCCGGGCGTCGGAAGGATGTTCATACCGGCCAGGGAAGTCCGGTTCGTGAAGGTAGTGGAAGCGATGTTGTCGCAACCGAACTGGTGCGCGCATGGTTGACCACAGACTGTGCTTTGTGGTAACACAGGATTGTGTTGTTACGAGATACACTTTTGAGCGTGCTGAAAGACCAGCGGCCGCCGGTCGCGCCGGCGCCGGAAGTCCCGCGCGAGCTGGCTTCTGAGATTCCTGCCCGATCCTCCCAGGCCATTGCGCTCAAGGGCGTCCGGCGCTGCGGCAAGAGCATTCTGCAAGCGCAGTTGATGCGTCGCGCGGGCCGCGCCTTCTACTGCAATCTGGAAGACACTCGCCTGTTCGGACTGTCGCCCCAGGACTTTCCGACGGTTCTTTCCCTGGTTGACGAACTGGCAGGCAGGGCGGCGCCGGTGTTCCTGGATGAGGTGCAGGCCGTGCCGGAGTGGGAGCGCCTGGTCCGATCGCTGCTGGACCGCGGCCGCACGGTTTGTGTGACGGGCTCGAACGCGTCGCTGCTGCACCAGGAACTCGGGGCCAAGCTCACGGGCCGGCATTTGTCTTACGAGGTGTTCCCGTTCGGGTACAAGGAATACCTGGCGTTCACCGGCCAGGACGCGGGGGAGGCTTCGCTGCTGGCCTACCTGGACGATGGTGGTTTTCCCGGTTACTTGCGCGAGCGGTCGCCGCAGGTGCTGCAGGAACTGTTGCGCGACATCGTGCAACGAGACATCTCCCTGCGGCACGGGTTGCGGGAAACGCGGCATCTGATGAACCTGGTGTTGTTCCTGCTGGCCAACACCGGGCAGCCCTTTTCGATCCAGAGCCTGGCCAAGTCATTGGCCATTCCGGCCGTGGCGCAGACGGCGCGGTATCTGGAATACTTGCAGGACGCCTACGTCCTGTTCGCCACGCCCAAGTTCAGTCCCTCCTTCAAGCGGCGGGTCGTGACGCCGAACAAGTACTACGCCAACGACACCGGCTTTCGTCGGCTGAACTCGCCGCAGGGCGCGCCGGATCGCGGGCGCCGCATGGAGAACCTCGTCTTTCTGGCGTTGCGGTGTCATGGAGTCTCGGTCTGCTACGCTGGCGAAAAGGACTCCTGGGAATGCGATTTTGTGACGGACGCGCTGGCCATCCAGGTTTGCGCGGAGTTGACGCCGCACAACCGTCAGCGCGAAGTGGGCGGGCTGGTGCGGGCTTGCCGCCTGCCGGGCGCGCGCCGCCCTTTGGTCCTGACGCTCAATCAGCGCGATCGCTTCCGCGAGGAAGGCTTCACCGTCGAGGTGCGTCCGGCCTGGGAGTGGTTGCTCGAACCTCGGCCACGGTAACAACGGCCCCCGTGGCGCTATCCGCAGCCGAACTTGAGGGCGCACCTGGTGCGCTGGGCAGTGGAAACTCGACAGAAGCAGTTGGCGGAGAGCAAGGCGCGGGTGATTCCCGAAGGCCTGCAGCGGCGGCGGCACGAGCCCGGCCGGGAGGAGAATATCCAGCTCAGCAGAACATTCCGGCAGTAGCAGCGCTGTTTACAGTTAACTGAAGTTCGGTACAAGCGGCGATTTGCTTCTGGGCGCCAGCGCGTAACCAGCGCCGACGGACCAGCGTGATCCTGTGGCCCACGCGCGTGGGGAGGCGTATCTTCCCCCATGACAATAACGTCCTCCCTATTCGAAGCGTTCCTGAAGTGGCCTATGAAGTGTTGGCTCCGGGCTGCCAAGGAGGAGCCACCATCCGGGAACGTTTATGCCGAGTGGGTGTATGCCCAAGACGAAGCATACCGTATTGCCGAAACGAATCGGTTGGCTGCAAACTTGCCACATCCAGACTACGCCGTTTCGCCTCTCGGTGATAGCGTGAAGTCGGCCAAGTGGCACTTTGCATCAAAGGGGGTGGTTCGGGCGACTGCGACTCCCTGCGGCGGCCCAAGCAAGGAGGTTCCACGTTGTCTCCCTGCGTCAAGCGAAATGGATAGTACCAGCGAGCCCGCCTGGCGTCCGGAGGTTGGCTTCGCTCGCAAGAATCTTGAGCAACGCGGCGTCCTCAAGCCGACAGAGCGGAGCGGGAGAGGCGTCCGGGCGCTGAAGGAGCGGGATCTGCGCCCGACTCAGTAGAGCCCGCAGTGTTAATCCCCGCCCTCGGCGGCGAAGAACTCCGCGGTCGCCTGCAAAAAATCCGGCTTCAGCGAGGAGGCCTGTTTCTGGGCGACGCACAACCGGGCGGAGATTGACCTGGTGCTCTTCAAGGGTGGCCGCCGCATCGGGGTCGAGTGCAAGCGCGCGGATGCTCCCGTGCCCACCCCCTCGATGCGCATCGCCTTCGCGGACCTGAAGCTCGACGCCTTGCACGTGGTCTATCCCGGCGATAGGACCTACCCGCTGGCGGACAAGGTCCGCGTCGTGCCGCTGGCCGAAATGGTAAAGGCCACATAGGCAGGTGGCGAGTTCATCACGCGAACGGGCCTGTGTCCCTGCGGGCAGGGCCGCTTAGGCAACGGCGTGGGCTCGGTGTTACCCTGGTGTGGCTCCCATGGGGAGCACTCTTCATGGGAGCCACACCGGGGCCCCTCCACCATCTCGCCGGGAAAACGCCCCCTGCGACCGCTGGGAAAGACGCTATCCGGCAGCCAGCGCGCAAGCCCGCTGGGCGCTCAGGTCTATGCTCGGCGAGCGCATATCCTGAGCCACAGTCAACGGTCTGCCCGGTCTCCTGGAGGATCGAACGGTTCTGGTGAGCTTGAAGCCGTATTGGCCAACAATGCAATCCCGCAGCGCTTTCCCTCTGCGCCGGGGCCGGACTCCGAAGCGGTGTCAGCCCCGTTCCCCGCCAGCCACCGCACTCCAAAACCTCGCCGCATGGCGGACAGTTCGGACTGGAAGAACCCCAAAGAGCAACGCCCACCGGGTGACTTCACCCGATGGGCGCACAAGTCGGAAAGCGCCGGG
>CAZHEW010000350.1:1391-4123 GCA_964531815.1 uncultured Verrucomicrobiota bacterium | reverse complement strand
CCGTATTCGATGCCGTTATGCACCATCTTGACGTAATGGCCGGCGCCGTTTTCGCCAACCCAATCGCAGCAGGGCGAGCCGTCGTCCACCTTGGCGGAGACCTGCTGGAAGATGTCCTTCACGTGCGGCCATGCGGCCGGCGAGCCGCCGGGCATGATGCTCGGGCCGCGGCGCGCGCCTTCCTCGCCGCCGGAAACGCCAGTGCCGATGTAGAGCAGGCCCTTGGACTCGACATACTTGGTGCGGCGGATCGTGTCCTCGAACAGGGAATTGCCGCCGTCAATGATAACGTCCCCCGCTTCAAGGTGCGGGATGACCTGGTCAATAAACTCATCCACGGCTTGGCCGGCCTTGACCATCAGCATGACGCGGCGGGGTTTCTTGAGCATCGAGACCATTTCCGCGATCGAGTGTGCGCCGATGACTTTGGTGCCCTTGGCCTCGTTGTTGAGGAAGTCATCCACCTTCGAGACGGTGCGGTTGAACGCGGCCACGGTGAATCCGTGGTCGTTCATGTTTAGAATCAGATTCTGGCCCATCACAGCCAGTCCGATCACGGCGATGTCAGCTCTTGGTTCCATAAATGTGCTCTTGTTAAGGAATGCTCAACAATAGGACAATCGGGTTCTTCCGCCAGCACAATCATTGTGGCGCGTGACGCGCCGGCCCGGGCCGGGGGGGTGCCGGAATCGTGTCGGCCCCATGCCCTTCAGCCCGCGGCTCCACCTATGGTTTGACAGCGCGCAGCGATTGCTGTCTGATGTCGCCGAAACGAGAGAATGGGAATTCGCATGACACGCAACTTTATTTCCACCGGGCCGCGGCTCGTTGCGCTCGCGTTGCTGCTGCTGACGGCGGCGCTTCCTGCGGTTCAGGCCGCTGCCAAACTGGAGCTCGTGCCCAAATGGGGCCGCTTCGAGCGCGCCTTCAAGAGCAGCGTCGCATATGCCGATGCGGTGCAGGAGGTCTTGCTGAAAGTCGTGTTTACCTCGCCGCTGGGCGAGGCGACCGAGGTGGAGGCGTTTTGGGACGGGGGCAGGACCTGGCGCGTGCGTTTCTCGCCGGATCAACCCGGGCGCTGGAGCTTCAGGGCCGCCTGCTCGGACACCGCCAATGCCGGCCTGCACAACCAGGCCGGCGAGTTCCTCTGCTCCGCGCCCATCGGCGTGAGCCCGTTCCGGCTGCACGGTCCCGTGCGAGTCGCGCGCAACCACCGGCACCTGGAACACGCCGATGGCACGCCGTTCTTTTGGCTGGCGGACACGGTTTGGGACGGCGCCCGTGTGGCTGAATCCAGGGACTGGGATTTCTACGCCGTCACGCGCGCGCGCCAGGGCTTCACGGTGGCCCAATGGTCGGTGGCTCCGGGCGATGATGCAAAATCGCAGTCCGCCTGGACCGGGCCCCCGGAGCGCATCGCCATCAACCCCGACTTCTTCCAGCGGCTTGACGCCAGGATTGGCGTCCTGGCCCGCGCGGGCCTCATGAGCGCGATTGCCCCTCTGTTGGAGCTGCAATGGTCGGCCGGCGCGGCGACGCTGCCCGACAGCCAGGCGGAATTGCTCGCCCGGTATATCGTCGCGCGCTGGGGCGCCGAGCCCGTGGTCTGGATGCTCGCCTTCGAGAGCGACGCTTCGGCCAGCAACCTCGGCCGCTGGAAACGCATCGGGCAGGCGGTGTTCGGCGACCGGCCCCGAGCGCCGGTCGTGCTGTTTCCGGGTCAAACGCAGTGGCTGCTCGATGAATTCCGCGACGAGAAGTGGGTGGATGTCTTTGGTTATCAAAGCGTCACGGACGTCACTGACGACGCTCTGATGTGGACCGTGTCCGGGCCCTTCACGACGGAGTGGCGGAAGGAGCCTGCCCGGCCGCTGATTGCATTTGCCCCGTGCGAGAACGGGGCCGCCCCGCAGTCAGCCAGGCGATTCGGCGCCGGTGATGTGCGCCGCGCAGTTTGTTGGAGTCTGCTCTTAGCCCCGCCGGCCGGGATCAGCTACTGTGCCGAGGGGCTAATGAACTGGGACGGGACCGTCGGGCCGCGGACCGCCGGGGAAGCCAGGGGGAGCGGCCTGCCCCTGTGGCGCGAGGCGCTGTCTCTGCCCGGCGCGGAGCAAGTGTCACACCTGGCGAAGTTCATGAACTCGATTGACTACAGTGCGCTGCGCCCGCGGGCCCGCATCGTCGCGTCGCAGCCCGGCAACCAATCGCCGCAGCGGTTTATCGCTGGCGCCGGCACTGATCCCAATACGTTGTCCGTGGTTTATGTCCCGGTGGACCGCACCGTCGAACTGTCTCCCGCCGCCCTCCCCGCCTCGCCGTCGGTGGGCTGGTTTAATCCACGCACCGGTGGCCGCCAGGCCGCGACCGCCAGGGGCGCACGATTTACTACGCCGGCTCCAGGCGACTGGCTGCTGCTGATCCAGGCGGGACGGTGAGGAGGGAATTGGTGGCGGCGGGTGAGAGCCGGTTCTGGACTGAGCTACAAAGAACACATAGAACACAAACCCCCGCAGAGGGTGTTTCGCCTTTGTGCTCTTTGTGTTCTATGTGGTTACAATGAGAAGCAAGCCCGGCGCCTAAACAGGTCGGGTTCGGCTCGCCGGTGCTCCTTCCTTACCGCTGCACGCGCGCGCTGCCGCCCTTGACGAGCGCCTCCACTTCCCGGAGCGATGCCATAGAAGTATCGCCCGGCGTGGTCATGGCCAATGCGCCGTGCGCCGCGCCGTACTCGA
>CAZHEW010000350.1:0-1291 GCA_964531815.1 uncultured Verrucomicrobiota bacterium | reverse complement strand
CCCACCGCGCCCCGCACGCCGAAACCGCGCTCGGTGAAGTTCAGCCCGTTGCGCACGGTGCGGCCCACGCCATCAAACGGCATCCACTTGATCAACTCGGTGGCGACGCCGCCTTGCAGGATGCAGTCCTCCAGCAGCAGCCCAACCTCGTTGTCCGCGAAGGCGGTGCAGACGGCGGTCTTGAGTCCGAAACACCGCCGCAGACCGCGCGCGACGTTATACTCGCCGCCGCCTTCCCACGCTTTGAACTGGCGCGCGGTGCGCACGCGCCCTTCGCCGGGGTCCAGCCGCAGCATGATTTCGCCCAGCGCGATCAGGTCGTATTCGCCCGAACCTTCCGGCTTAATGTCTAGAATGGCCATAAGCTTCTCATTAAGCCCTACGCGGTGGTTGAAGCAAGCAGCTTTACCCGCGCCTAACCTGGCCTTCTCGCCCGCGCCACGCAGTGCCAAGGACCCGGCGCGCTGGCATCTTGCCCGCTTACACGGTTCGGATGGTCTAAGCGGGCAAGATGCCCGCACGCCGAGCCCGCAGGTGGGAAAGGTGCGGTCCAATCCGCTCCCGGCACGATCTTTCCCAGGACCACCGGCCGCCGCGCCCCGGTCGCCGACAGTACATTACCCGGCTTTCCGCGCAGCGTTTCATGCGCCAGAATAGCAAAGGCCAGCGCTTCCTTCGCGGCGTTGGCGATGCCAAAATCCTCATGCGTCAGCAATTCGCCCACACCGATTCGGTGGGCCAACATATTCCGCAAGGTCGGGTTCCTGGCTCCGCCGCCTCCCAGGACGATCTGCAATCGGCCCCGTTCGCTGGTCTTGAGCCTCGGAAACACGAAACGCCGATAGGCATCCGCGACACTGGCCGCCGTGAAGGCGGTTGCCGTGGCGAGCATGTCCTCCGGGCACAAGCGCAACCGGCGCGCCAACCCGAGCACCCTGCGCACAAACGCCTCGCCGAACTCCTCGCGGCCCGTGGTCTTGGGCGGACGCCGCCGCAGGAAGGGGTGGGCCATCATTTCCGCCAGCAACTTCTCGGATACCTGGCCGCGCGCCGCCCAGCGCCCGTCCTGGTCGAACGTCTGCCGGCCCCGGGTGAGCTCCGCCATCAACCCGTCCATCACCATATTGCCCGGCCCGGTGTCGAACGCCACCACGTCCTGCAGCCTTGCGCGTGGCGGCAGGAACGTCAGGTTGCCGATGCCCCCGAGGTTCTGCACGATGCGCGGACGCCGCTCGTCGGTGAACAGCGCCCAATCCGCATAAGGCACCAGCGGCGCGCCTTGCCCGCCCGC
>CAZHEW010000349.1:0-4137 GCA_964531815.1 uncultured Verrucomicrobiota bacterium | reverse complement strand
TGCCGGAACAGCGGATTGACGGGGTAACGTTCCAACCATCAACAAAACTCCTCCGTATCGAGGAATAGCAGGCCACACCTGCAACCAACAGAGAAAGGAAACACACCATGAAAAGACTCATCGCACTCACGCTCGTGACGCTCGGCGTCACGGTATCGGCCCGCGCGCAATGGGTGGTCTTTGACCCCACCGCCCAAATGCAATCCATCATGAACACCGCGCAGGAAATCGCGCAGTTCGTGAAGGTCATTCAAAACCAGGTGCAGCAAATCCAATCGCTCAACGACCAACTGAACGAGTTCAAGCACTACGAGAGCCTGTTCGGCGATCCCAAGGCCGTCCTCCTGACGACGGTTCAGCCGCTCGTGACCGACCTGCGCAAGACGGAGCTCGGCCAGACGCTCACGGCGCTCGAAGGGGCTGCGGACGCGGGCCAGGCCATGCTCTACGACGCCAACGGCCTGTTCAGCAGCATCGGCACGACGTTTACCACTCCGAACGGAGCAACCGTCACCCGCCGCGAATCGCCGTATCTGCCGGTCGCGGCCGTGCAGAAGACGACGGACAACTTTTTGTCTGTCACTACAGACGCCACCGCCCGGCGAGTCGCGCTCAAGGAGGAAATCGCCCGCACCACGACGGCGTTGAAGAACGCCACCACCGACGCCGAGGTGCAGAAGTTGACCGGCGTGCTCATCGGTCTGTCGTCAGCGCTCAACAACACGGACTACGAAATCAACCAGGCCACGGCGTCGGCGTTGGTGCAGGACGTGGCCAACCGCAACGAGGCACAACGCCAGATCGAGGCGAAGAAAGAACAGCAGCACGCCGAGTTCACCGAGGCGGTGCAGAAGTATGGGCAGACGTTCCGCCTGGTGAATGCGCCCACCGCATTCCCGACCCAGTAACCGCCCCCTCAAATCGTCCCGACTATGGCAACCTTTGAACAACTCTTCCCGACGTTCCTGCAAAAGTGCGTCGAACTGCACGAATTGCTGCGCATCGTGGCGTTCATGTTGTTCATCGTCGGGACGATCCTTCTCGTCGTCCACGGGTTCAGCGGCAAGACGCTCATCTTGCACATCGTGCGCTTGTTCGTGTTGACCGCCCTGCTGGTGATGCTGCCGCAATGGGGCAATCAGGCCCAACAACTCCTGCAAACCTCCATTCTCGACGGCCTGGGCGTTGATCCGTCGAACGTTCAAGACCAATACAATCAGTTGCTCGTCATCAAGCGTGATACCGGGACTGACCGTTCTTGGTGGGATATTTTGAGCGACCTCAACAGTTTTACCGTTGAACTTCTCATCTCTGGATTTCTCTGGCTCTTTGGTCAGTTCGCGTCGCTGCTGCTGTTCTGGGCCTACATCATTCAGAAGTTCATCCTGTTCACCGCCTACGCTCTCTCGCCCCTAATGATTGGCTTTATGGCCATTCGCCCGCTTCGGTCGATCGGCAGCCGTTACCTGATGCACATCGTTGGCGTGCTGCTCTGGCCGCTCGGCTGGGCCGTCGCGGCGCTCATCACCCAGGGCATTCTCGATTTCATGACCGACCCGGCTTTCAAATTCATTGACCCAACCGCCACGCTCTATTCCCTGCAAGCCACGTTTGGAGTGGCGGTCGTGGCCTTTTGGATCGTGTTCAGTACCATTTCTGCACCGGTCGTCATCCAGAAGGTTATGAGCTACGGCACGCTCGCAGGCGGCCAGCTCATCTCTGGCGCAGTCGGCAGTTTTCTCCAGACCGCTGCCACCACGGCGGGTGCGGCGGCCGTCGCCTCCACCACCGGGCTGCCCCTCGCCACCGTGGGTGCAACCGGCATGGCGGCGATCCTGAGCACGCTCTCGACCGCCGCCGGCCAGGGCAGCGCCGGCGCGATCATCATCGCCGGTTCTGGCCTTCCCCCTCGCTCCGCTCGTGGTCGTCCCGGCGATGACATCACCGGCGACCGCTCCGTTCGTGAACTCATCGCCAAGACCAAAGGCCACTACTACTGATTATGGAAACCACCGATCTCAGCCCTCGTGTAACGCCCACCGGCAACGGCGCGCCCGCCCGCGTCGCCCGGAAGAAGTTCGACCCGACACAATTGTTCGCCCAACGCGACCGTCTGCCGTGGTTCTGGTTCTTCGTGGCCGTCGCCGTGACGGTTGTCGCCGCGCTCGACCGCTACCACATCATCAACCAATTCAAGCAGCGCGAGCGCGTCGTCATCATTGACCCGGCGCAGACCTACTACATCAGCCCGCTGCTGCAGTCTGCCGAAGCCAAGGACTTGCATGCCCAACAAGCCGAACTGGCGACCATCACGTTTCTTGAGCGCAACCCGAAGGACTTCGACCATCCGGAGCTGCTTCGGCAGATGTTCCTCAAGTCGGCGTTGGAGAAGGCGCGCGAGCATCGCACGCGTGAGGCGGTCGAGTTCCGCGCCAAGCAGCTTCACCAGAAGCCGGAGATTGCCAAGATCGACATCCTCGCCACGCGCGAAAACGAAGTGCTGGCTACCGTTTCCGGCCAGGTCATCCGCACCGGCATCTTCCAGGAGAAGGCCTTCTCCGAGGCGTTCACCTTCAAACTGAGTCTCCGTCTGCTCCGCAACCCCAACATGGCTGCCAACGGTCGTTTCCCCACCGCTGTCGGCGACTTCAAATATGAAATCACCCATTAGCATACTCCTCCTCTCGGCAACGCTCGCGCTGGCCGAACCGCCCGAAGCCATCCAGCGCATCACGCTCGACGAACGAGTGGTTGTCACCGTGCCGGTCGCAACGAACCGGGTCACCACCATCAGCCTGCCCGGACCGATTTCGGCGATTGATGCGGTGGGCGTGACTGCCGACGGCAAGACGCCAGGGCAATTCCAACTGGCGCACACCAAAGGCTCGTCTTTCCTGTCCGTCCGCGCGCTGGCACGGAAGGCGGCGACGAATCTGAACCTCCGTTGGAACAAGCGCACCTATGTCTTCGAGTTGGTGGAGAGCGATACACCCGTGCTGGCGCTGAACCTCGAAGACCGGGCTGCCACCGCCCAGAATGTCCAACATGCGCCGCTGGTCACCCCGACTCGCCTGCTGGCGTTGCTCGACAAAGCCAAGGCGTTCCCGTTGCTGAAGAAACAGCAACCGGACGCCGTGGCCGGCGCGGAGGCCAAGACGTTTGCCGACAAGCCGCTCGTCACGGATTTCAACGACTACGAGATCCGCATCGAGGAGGTGTTCCGGTTCAACCCCGAGGACACGCTCGTCTTTCATGTCACGCTGCGAAACAAGTCCGATCAGGAGATTCGCTACCTGCCGGAGAGCTTCTGTGTGCGTGCTGGCAGCCGACTCTATTTCCAGTCCATCAGCGATGCGCCCGGAGTGTTGCCTGCATGTGCCGCAAGCACCGTCTATTTCGCCATCAGTGGCACGCCGGACGGCGGGCGGAACGAACTCTCGCTCAAAAATGACTTCACGGTGCTCGTAACGCGCACTTCGCCACTTCCGACGCCGCCAAGGCCATCGGCCGCGATGACCCCGGAGGCGGAAGCCGTTGCACGTGATGCGTTGCATCGCGCCATGAACGATCTGGAGAACGCTGCCGCAGAGTCGAATTCGTCTTCCACCAACCTGCCCGCGAACAACCAAAACCCATCCGCCCCATGAAACCGCGCGACTTTCTCAACTTCTTCAAGACCGGCAGCGGCAAGCTAGTTCTGTTCGCGGTGATCTTCGGCGGCGGCCTGCTCGTGTTCAGTGTGCTACGCAGCCGATCAGGTTCTGGCGATGCCGATGTTCGCGTCACTGGACTGACGACGAATGCCACTGACCACCCGCAGGTGGTGCAGACCATTCAGCGACCCATGCAGCCGTTTCATCCGCCGACGCCCAAGCCCGAGCCGCTTCCATTACCTGGCAAGACCAATGAACCGCCCAAGGTGATTGTCGAGAGACCCAAGCCTGAGCCGCCAGCACCGCAGCTCCCGCCGATCAGCCTCTTCGGAGATGCCGCCGCCGGTGTTCCCGAACCGAAGGCCCTCGGCGAGATTTACGCGCCCTATGGCCGATTGATTCCATGCGAGACCGTCATCACGGTGGACTCAGCTTCGATCCAGACGCCCATTGTTGGCCTCGTCACCGAGAACATCTACCACGC
>CAZHEW010000348.1:0-4167 GCA_964531815.1 uncultured Verrucomicrobiota bacterium | reverse complement strand
AGCGGTTCAGGTTCGGGCTGCGGCGGTTCGTGGATCGATGCGGGCGTCAAGCTCGATCTGGATGTGCTCGATCCGACGATTCCCGATGAATACGAAGAGACGCCGGGTGCGCTGATTTCGCGCGATAGCAGCCGGATGTCCTATGTCTCGGTGTCGGCCGGGTGGGCCGACAGCGATGGATTTGGTTTCAGCACGTCGGTGTCCGGAACGGTTCAATTCCAGTTCCCCTCGAACGTCACCCTGAAGATCCCGGTCGAGGTGGTTCACGGCCGTGATACCCAGTACCAGGTAAACAGCGGATCCGGCTGGTGGTGGGGCGGGTACGATTACTACTACTATACGCACCGCTGGATCGAGGTTGCCGCCGGCACCAACTACCCGATTTCTTCCTGGGGGTGGTGGTACAGTGGCGGCTTCTACGTGAAGATCGAGGGTGGCGACGTGGGGGACGGCCACGTCACTGCCACGTTCAACGGCTCGGCTCCCAAAGTGTACGTGGACGACGATGGACGCCCCACGTGGTATGACCGCTGCCGTTGCGGCGGGCCTTCGGGTTCCGGTTCGGCGAGCGCGGATGACAAGGTGTCGGTGCACGTCGTCGAAACCGACCTGGACGTCGATTCGGACAACGAAGATGGGCTGGGCGATCCCGACCGCAGTCCTGTTGAAGATGACATGGAAGACGACACGGTGGTGGTCGGCAAGTTGATCCCGGTCAACGCGGATGATGCCGACCACGACGGGATCGCCGACTTTGTGGACGGGTACGACCTGGACTCGTTGGATGACGACGGCGGCAACGATCGGGATGCGGACGACCAGACCTCCGCCAGCGGCTCAGGTTTCGTGCCCGTCAAGTTCCAGGTCCCCAGCGTCTCGATCCCGAACGCCGAGATGCTGATCGGCATCTCGTACAGTGCGTCGGACCCGGGCCAGGCAACGCTTGACGATCTGGGACGACGCAGCCCGGCTTACGGCGGTATCCGGCTGTGGACCAAGAACGAAGCGGACGCGCGGAATGCGCATCCGATCAACGATCCGGACGAGCCTGTCGTCTTTTCGCCAAAGTCTGCCGAAAATGGGGTTGAAACAGGTGGAGGAATTACCTCCTCGGTTTTGGCGACTTCGGTCGCCGGAAGGAGGACGGTATGTTTTCGCTGTTTCACAAGGACAGTTCCACGTTATCAGAGCCCAAGCCGGGTGACGAGACCCCGATGGGCGTGGAACAATCCGGGGCTGCTAGCTTTGCTGGCGTAAGGCAAGCCCCGTCGACGGTGGGCGCTCCGCCGAGGCTGGAAGAGGACGCGATGGGAGTTGTCGCGCCGGCGCTGGCGACGGAGACCTCGCTGCGGACTGGCGCGGCAGACGCGGACGCGGCAGGTATCGGCAGTGCTGGCCGCCACGAGACGGCGCCGGGAGTGGTGGGCCGCAACTCGGACAATCCGGAACCGCTACCGCCCGCGGCGTGCGAGGAAGCGCCGTCACCCGGCCCGAGCATTTCGTGGGCGGGAGAAGAGGCGGCGGAGTTCACGGAGGATGACGACGAGGGGTCGGTGGACGCGGAGCCGGTGAAGGAGGAGAGGGAGACGCCCGTCCGGCTTACGGGCCGCCGGAAAGGAACGCACTCGTCGAAGGGGCGCGAACTGAAGCTGCCGGAGCAGGCCAAGCGGAATGGCTACACGCCCGAGCAGCGTCTGTTGATGCTCGACACGTGGCGGCGGAGCGGACTGCCGGCGTTGGACTTCGCCAGCTTGGTCGGGGTGGGCAAGGACACGCTGTATAAATGGAAGCAACAGTTCGAGCGACTGGGGCCCGCCGGCCTGCTGGACCAGCCGCGCGGCGGGCGGGAAGGGAGCCGCCTGCCGGAGCTGACCAAGCGGACGATCTTGATGCTCAAAGAGCAGCATCCGGAGTGGGGCTGCCAGCGGATCAGCGACCTGCTGGCCCGCGGTCCCGCGCTGCCGGCCAGCGCTTCGGCCGTGGCCCGGGTGCTGCACGAAGCGGGGTACGAGGCGGTGGAAGAGACCACGCATCCGCACCCGGATCACGTGCGGCGATTCGAGCGGGCCCAGCCCAACCAACTCTGGCAGACGGACCTGTTCACGTTCGTGCTCAAGCGGCAGAATCGGCGGGTGTACATGGTGGCGTTCCTGGATGACCATAGCCGCTTCCTGGTCTCCTACGGCCTACACGCCAGTCAATCGACGGCCCTGGTCCTGGAGGTGTTGGAAGCCGGGATCGCCAATTACGGTCCGCCGGACGAGATTCTCACGGACAACGGCGCCCAATATGTCACGTGGCGTGGCAAGAGCCAGTTCACGCGGCGGCTGGAGCAACGCGGGATTCGCCAGCTTGTGGCGCGTCCCCAGCGGCCGCAGACGTTGGGCAAGATCGAGCGTTTCTGGGGCACGCTGTGGCGGGAGTTCCTGGAAACGGCCATCTTCGCGGACCTGGCGGAAGCCCGCGCGCGGATCGGCCACTTCATCGACTATTACAACTTCCAGCGGCCGCACCGGGGTGCGGACGGCCTGGTGCCGGCAGATCGGTTCTTCCAAGCCGCCCCGACCGTGTTGCAGACGCTCAAGGAACGGGTGGCGGCCAACGCCCTGGAACTGGCCCGGTACGGGCAGCCCAAGGCGCCGTTCTATGTCACGGGCCAGGTGGCCGGCCAGACCTTCAGCGTGCATGCGGAAGGCGAGCGTCTGGTGTTGCGCCGGCAGGGTCAAAGTCGGGAAGAGATTGAGCTGACGTCCCCGGGCGGCACGCCGCCGAGCCCGTCGAGCGGGGCGAGTGGTGAGGGGTTGCCCGCCGCCTCCACCGCTGGGCCGCTGCCGGTGCCGCTGTGCCCCGATGGCTCGCCGCGGCCGGAGGCCGGGGAGCCGGCCTGTGCGGCTCCGCCGGCGCCTGGTCAGACGAGACTGGACTTGGCGCGGCTGGCGGAAGGGCTGCGTGCTTCTCCGGCTCCATCGCTGCCGGAAGCGTTGTCAGCTGACAACCAACGGGAGCAGGGAGGTGCGTCATGAGCAAAGCCACTTCGGGCGCCCCGCCGGCTCCGGACGATCGCCGGGCCGGCGCGTCGGAGGGGCGTGTCAAGCCTCGCCCGGCGACGAAGGCCAGTCGGCCGGCGCGAAGCCAGGAGCACCCACCGCCTGCGACGCTGGGCCGGGAGACTCTCTCCGTCGCGCAGCAGCGGGCGGCGACGATCTTGGAAGTCTTGGCCGGGGAGCAGACGGTCGGGGAAGCAGCCCGCCTGCTGGGCATCTCGGTCATGCGCTATTACCTGCTGGAGCGCCGGGCGCTGCAGGGACTGACGACGGCCTGCGCGCCGCGTCCCAAGGGACCGCCGGGTCCGGGTCCCGAGCAGGAACTGCCCCGCCTGCGGCGCGAACTGGAGCGGTGCCGGCGCGACTGCCTGCGGCAAGCGGCCCTGGTCCGGGCCACCCAGCGGGCGGTCGGGGTCCGGGTCGCTGCTGCGGGCCCTGCCAAAGGCAAAGCCCCGCCCAAGGGTAAACCGGAGCCGACGAACGGGAAACGCACGCGTCGGCGGCAGGCCACGGTCCGTGCGTTGCGGGCCGCGCAGAGCCTGCGTCAAAACTCGTCTGGGCTGCCGACGCCCGACGTGGTAGAACGATCGCCCGCGGAGGGGGACGCTCCGCTCGGCACAGGTTCCGGCCCGCCCCGGGAAGGCGAGCCCGCACGGACGGTGACGCAGGAGGCTGAGCATGGGACGCAAAGGCAGGAAGCCGCAAGGCACGGGTCATGTGGAGCGGCTGGAGGGATCGGAGTCGGCCAAGCAGCGGCTGACCACCATCCTCCAGACGCTGCGAGGTGAGCTCACGGTGCCGGAGGCTTGTGCCCGGCTGGGGATCTGCGAAGCGCGGTTCCACGCGTTGCGCAGTGCGTGGCTTCAGGAGGCCTTGGAGTCCCTGGAGCCACGCCGGCTGGGCAGACCGCCGCAAGCGGTCGAATTAGGGGAGTTACTGTCACGGCTACAGACTTTGGAAACCGAGAACGCGACGCTGCGTCAGCAGTTGACCGCCGCGGAAGTGCGGCGGGAACTGGCCGAGGCCTTGCCGCACGTGGTGCGCGACTCGGCAGCGGCCGCAAAAAAAGGGGCGCCGACGCAACCGCCTCAGAACCGTCGCCCTGCGCGCTGAACGCCACGCC
>CAZHEW010000347.1:0-4169 GCA_964531815.1 uncultured Verrucomicrobiota bacterium | reverse complement strand
GGCCCACGGCAGCGGACGATACGGCATCGGCTTCAGGAAGAGGCTCATCAAGGACGGCTCGTCGGTGAAGGTGGCGGCGAAGTACCTGCCCAAGTCGTTGCCGAGGTGTTTCGCATACCCGCCATAGGTCGCATCCACGAAGCGCGCCGTCGGTTCCGGCATGAGCAGGTTGATGTAGGGAATCTTGGCATGCAGATTGCCCGCGGCGTGGGTGCCTTCGTAAAGGCGGTCCTCGGTGATGGCCAGCACTCGCCATTGGCCGGTTGGCGCCGTCCAGGTTAGCCGGTCATCCCGGACCTGCCCGGCGAGGTCCACTTTCTGCTTCAGGTCAATCTGGCCGGCGCGAACCGGAAACGCTCCGGCCAGCACCAGTGTTCCCGGCGGGACGTCCAGCGTCACCGGCCCTCCCGGCGAGTCCGCAATGGCCACGAGCAAACCGCGCGCTTCCCACTCCGGGTGATCGCGCAGCGTAAGGCCGCCGGCGTTGCCCGAAGGATAACCCCGCTCGTCGTAGAGCCAGAGGGTGAAGCCGGCTTGCCTGGCCGCGTTGACCGCGCGCGTGAACGCGGCCCACTTGGCGTCGCTCTCGAGGTATTGATCGAACGAGACATTGCAGACCACGCCGCCAAAGCCCTGCGTGGTGAGCCGGCGGATAAGCCGGTCCTGCGCGTCGGGCGGGTCCGGCCAGTTGTGGATGATCTTCAGGATGCGCGCCTCGCCCGGCGGCTGCGCAAAACGCTCCTCCCAACCCGCAGCGGCCGCGTAGCTGGAGAACGGGATGACGCCAAGGCCGGCGACCAGGACGAGGCAGGCGGCGCGACGTAACGATTCAAAAGCAGAGCCCGCTAAACACGGGAAATACGCGAAAAGCGTAGCGAATATGGCCCTATAGAACTGTGCGGCGTCCTCACTGATCCGTGAGCTTGAGCACGGCTCTCGCTGGCTTTGGTGAGCCTTTGCTTTAGCGTCGTTGCGCGTGTTTAGCGGGAAGCCAACTGCATGGATACGGCTCAGATGCTTCATGACACGCGTAGTAATACCACCTCGCCGCTTTGAGGGAAAAGAATTCGTCGCGGGGAAATATCAGCGCCCCTCCCGGGGACAGCTTCCTGCTTGTCGGGCTGCCCGCGGTTGACCAGACTGCCCGGCGATGAATCCATTGCTTCGCTTTTGGCGGCTGCCTCTCGCGGTCGTTCTGCTGGTTGCGTTTGGCACGGCCTGCAGGTGTCCTTGCGGCAAGGCCGGTGCGGTGCAATTGCTGCGCCAGGACCGCAGCGCCTTCTACACCTGGCTGCGTGATTTCGGCGTGGACAACGACCCGGACCGCGTGTTCACCTTTGCAGATGGCGTGCTGCGCATCAGCGGCCAGCATTTTGGCTATCTGGCCACGAAACAGGATTACGAGCACTATCGGCTCGTGGCGGAGTTTAAGTGGGGCAACAAGACCTGGCCGCCGCGACTCGAGAAAGCGCGTGACAGCGGCATCCTGGTGCATGCGACCGGCGCCGATAAGGTGTGGCCGACTTGCATCGAGGCGCAACTTATCGAAGGGGGCACGGGGGATATGCTCGTGGTGAACGGCGCTTTCCTCACCGTGGCGGGCGAAACCAAAGGCCCCGCCACCAGCCGTTTCGACCGCCCCGGGCGAAACCCCTGGGAGGACAAACTCGGCTTCCGCGGCCCCCACGAGATTGAGAAACCCCACGGCGAATGGAACCGGCTGGAAGTTGTTTGCGACGGCGACAAGGTGAGCGTCACGGTCAACGGCCACCCGACGGTCGCCGGCGTGAACGCCACCCCGCGCAAAGGAAAGATCCTGCTGCAGTCCGAGGGGGCGGAGCTGTTCTTCCGCCGGCTGGACCTCTACCCGCTTCCTCACTCCGGACAGGGCGCGGCCAGGTAAACTTGCCTTCCTGGAGCGCGCCACGAGCGGCGGCATTGTGTTGTTCTTATGAAGAGTCACTTGGTTCTCCTGGCGATGGCGGCCGCGGTGCCGCTGCTGTGCGGCAGTCAATTGTTCGCGGCCACCAGGCCCGCCATCAAAGAAGCCGCGTTTGGCACGATGCCCGACGGCACACCCGTCAAGAGCTACACCCTGGACAACGGCAGGGGCATGTCGGTGAAGATCCTGACCTACGGCGCAATCATCAACGAGTTGAATGTCCCCGACGCCCGGGGCGCCGTCACGAATGTGGTACTGTCTGTCAGAACGCTCGAAGAGTACCTGGGCGGCTTCCGCGGCGTGGCGGCGATCGTGGGGCGCGTGGCCAATCGCATTGCCGGCGCCCGTTTCGTCCTGGACGGCGTCGAACACAGGCTCGTCGCCAACAACAACACCAACCACTTGCACGGTTTGTTCGGCAAGTCGGTCTGGCAGGCGCGTCCGTTGCCGGCGACGAAGCACGCCGCCGCTCTCGAGTTGACCCGCCTCAGCCCGGCCGGCGAAAGCGGTTTCCCGGGCAACCTGGTGGCAAAGGTGGTTTACACGCTGACCACGGCAAACGAGTTGCGCCTCGACTTCACCGCCACCACCGACCGGCCCACTCCTGTCAACCTGACCAGCCATGCCTATTTCAACCTTGCCGGCGGCGGCACCGCGCTCGATCACATCCTCTGGCTGGGCTCCTCGCGCTACACCCCGGTAGACGACGGCATGATCCCGACCGGCGAAATCGCGAGCGTCAAGGGCACGCCTTTCGACTTCACCCGGCCCGCACGGATCGGCGCGAGAATCGAGCAGCTCAAGCCGCGGCCCGGGGGTTACGATCACAACCTTGTGCTGGATGGGCGGCCGGCCTCGCTCAAGCTCGCGGCGCGCGTTAAAGACCCCGCCAGCGGACGCCGCCTGGAAGTGCGCACGACCGAGCCCGGTGTGCAATTCTTCACCGCCAACCATCTCAACCACGCCGCGCTGTGCCTCGAAACGCAGCACTTTCCCGATTCCGTCAACCATCCGAATTTCCCCTCAACCATATTGCGGCCGGGAGACACCTTTCGCAGCACGACGGTCTTCCGGTTCAAGGCTCGTTAGCCCGGATATTTCTTCGGACGCCGCGTGAGGGGACGCGGCCTACAGGACCAAGGCAGTCCGGCTGTAGGCCGCGTGCATTCACGCGGCGCTCTGTGGGCGTTGCCAGCAGAGTGTGAAACATGCCGGTTAGGCGGGAGCCGTTTTCTGCCACTGGCCCTCAGGGCGGGCAGGTGGCGCCGCCGGGCCGGGTCCGGCAAGCATGGGTGAGTTTAAGGTTCCAGAAGGACGACGCAAATCTGGTTGCAGGCCCGCTTGCCCGCCGGCATCCGCCGCACAAAGGCGATCTTCCGGCCGTCGGGCGAGAACACACACGCCTCCGGGCGCGGGGCGGTCGCCTCGTCGCTCCGCGGCGTCAGGCGGGTCGTGCGGCCGGAAGCCGCGTCGGTCACGCAAACGCTGTTGTCCATGACGTGCGCGATGGACCGGCCATCCGGACGCCAGGTGAACGCGCTGGCGATCGAAGCGGGATTATGAGTGAGCTGCCGGGGCGCGCCGCCGTTGGGCGAAACGGTCCAGAGCTGCACGACCCCGGCCAGGTCCTTCATCAGAAACGCAATGCGTGAGCCGTCGGGCGAACTGCGCAGCCAGTGGCGCGGGCCTTGCAGGCCGGGGTATGGCATTTCGTCCGTGCGGGTGAGCCGGCGCTGTGTCACGCCCGCCGGTGGCGACGGCGCGCGCGCCGCCGTTCCCGCCAGCGGCCCGTTGCCCGGCCGGGTCAAATCCTCGGGCAGGTCGGCCAGGAAGACCTCGGAGATTGTCTCGCGACCGGCGGTCACGACCTGGCCTTGAAAAGCCAGCGCGCGCCGCTGCCGGGTGCCGTCGGCGCGCACATAGCCGTTCGTGCCCACCCAGCCCTCTTCGCAGGCGCGCTGGATGTCATCCGAACCCGGCCGCGGCCGGGCGCAGGTGCGGGTGACCAGCACGCTGAAGCACGCTCCGTCATGGTTGCGGGGATGATCCTTGCCGACGCGCACCGGGCCGCGCGGAACGCTGACCCCCACCTGCCGCTGGTTGAGGTCGTTGCCGGCGCCGGCAGATTGGAATTGCGCCAGCAAATGGTCCTCGTAGGTGAAGCTCACCCACTCGCCCGCCGCGTCCCAGACATGGACATGCGAACCTCCGCGCAGCGCGCCCGGCG
>CAZHEW010000346.1:0-4179 GCA_964531815.1 uncultured Verrucomicrobiota bacterium | reverse complement strand
TGGTGGACGGGCCCGGGCTGGTTCCGCGCCGGTTCTTCCGCATCATGGTGGTGAACTAGCCCCGGCAAGTCCCGCGGGCAGAGCGTCACTGCATCCGGCACGCCGGCTCTGTTCGGCATGCCTGGTGAGGGCCCGCAGCACGATCGCACCAGGTTGCGCAGTCTCAGGACTTCCTCGTCGGTAGGGTGTTTACCCCATTTTCAACCGGCGCGGCTTTCCCATAATAGCCACCGCATAACATGCGCTTATTTGAGGACACTCGAATGGGTGTCAGCGTGGTGAACCCCGACGCTTCGGGTGCGGCTTCGCCGGCAGCCGGCAAACAGGATTCGAGCCTGGAGGTGTATCCTGGTCGCGCTAGTGGAGCGTACCTGTTGCGGGAACGGACGATGAGAGTCAGATGCGCCAGGATTGTACTGCCGTCGGCTTTGGCAGTGGCCTGCGGGATCGCCGCCCTAATGGACTGGCCGAAGCTATGGAGGAAGGATGGCGGTGCATCGGCAGGGCCTCCCACAAGCCTTGTGCTGGGCGCGACGGTTGCGGCAGCCCGCCCGCGACGGAGGCAGGCGGAACAGCGCGCCGCAATCTTCTCCAATCTGGGGCGCCGCCTCAGCGCCGTCCGGACGCCGAAAGAAGCTGCGCAGATCATCCTGGAGGGGGCCGATGCGCTCTGGCAGTGGGACGCCGCGGTGCTGGGGTTGTGTTCGAACGACTCGGCCCGAATGGACCCGATTATCTGCATTGACCTGGTAAACGGGCGGCGCACGGACATTCCAGTGGAGACCGTCCAAACACGGCTCAGCGCCATTGCGCGGAAGACGCTCGAAGAGGGCCCGCAACTGATGCTGCGGCCGGCGTCGGCGGGCTTCTCCCCGGATACTCTTCCATTCGGTGACAAGTCCCGCCCTTCAGCTTCGTTAATGTATGTTCCCTTGCGCAAGGACGCGCAAGTGATTGGTCTGTTGTCTATCCAGAGCTACACGCCAAATGCCTACAATGAGGAGGACCTGAGCATTCTCCAGGCGTTGGCGGATCATTGTGGCGGCGCGCTGCTCCGGATTCGCGCTGAGGCGGCGCTGGATGAGAGCAACGACCGACTCCGGATGGCCCTGGCCGCCGCCCGGATGGGGACCTGGACCCGGGAATTGGATGGCCAGGACCGGCTGTTTCGATCCCCGGAACTCGAAGCCATCTTCGGACTCGAGCCCGGCGAGTTCACGGGGACCGAAGAGGCCCTCTATGAATCCATTCACCCGGAAGACCGGGAATTGGTGCGACAGGCTTTTGAAAGGGCGATTAAGATCCAGAGCGATTACGAGGTGGAGTTTCGCTTCCTGCCCCGTGGCCGTCCGCCAGGCTGGTTGCTTACACGCGGGCGGGCGTATTACGACGACGCCGGCAAGCCGCTGCGCCTAGTGGGTGTGGCCATTGACATCACGGCGCGCAAAGAAGCGGAGCAGGAAATCAGCCGGCTGAACGCGGAATTGGAGCAACGGGTGCGGGAGCGCACCGCGCAATTGGAGGCTGCCAACCAGGAACTCGAGGCGTTCGCCTACTCGGTCTCCCATGACCTGCGGGCGCCGTTGCGCGGTATTCGCGGGTTCAGCGAGATCTTGCTCGAAGACCACGCTCGCCAGCTTGATGCGACGGGGCGGGACCTCCTGCGCCGCGTTTGCGAATCCAGCGAGCGCATGGGGCGGTTGATTGAGGACTTGACGGAGCTGTCGCGCGTCGGGCGGAGTGAGCTGCGCTGGCAGCCGGTCAACCTCAGCGCGCAGGCCGACGCAATTGCCGCCGAATTGCGGAGCGCTGAACCGGCGCGGGCGGTCGAGTTCATTATCCAACCGAACCTGCAGGCCGAGGGCGACGAACGCCTGCTGAAGGTTCTGCTCGACAACCTGCTGCGCAACGCGTGGAAGTTTACCCGCTACCGGCCCGAAGGCCGGATCGAGTTCGGTTTTGCCACGCGACCGGAACCGGCGTTTTTCGTGCGGGACAATGGCATCGGCTTCGACATGGCCCACGTCGGCAAGCTCTTTGGGGTCTTTCAACGGCTCCATTCCGACAGTGAGTTTCCGGGCACCGGCGTCGGCCTGGCCACTGTTGAGCGCATCGTCAAGCGCCATGGCGGCCGGGTCTGGGCTGCCGGGCGGATCAACGAGGGCGCAACCTTCCATTTCACCTTGCCCGATGGCCGGCATTCCGAATTGTGAATCAGCCGCTACAGGTATTGCTTGTCGAAGATTCGGCGGACGACGCGCTCCTGCTGGAAACCGAGCTCCGGCGGGCCGGTTACGCGCCCGCCTGCCGCCGGGTGGAAACGGCCGAAGCCCTGCGCGCGGCGCTTGAAGAGCAGGAGTGGGAACTCATCATCGCCGACTATCGGCTGCCACAGTTCGACGGTCTAACCGCGCTGGCCCTGGTCAAGGCTAAGGGCTTGGACCTGCCGTTCATCATCGTCTCCGGCTACATCACGGAGGAAACGGCCGTGGCCGCGATGAAAGCCGGCGCGCACGACTATGTGATGAAGGACAAACTGGCACGGCTGGGCCCGGCGGTGCAGCGGGAACTGCGCGAGGCTGGCGTCCGGTGCGAGCGCCGCCGGGCCAAGGAAGCGCTGCGGCAGGCTTATGCCGAGCTGGAGAAGCGCGTCGAGCAGCGCACCGCCGAGCTGAAGACGGCCAACACCCGGCTCGAGCGCGCCATTGCGGAACGCCAGCGCCTCGAAAACGAGCTGCTCGAGATTACGGAAAAGGAACGGCGGCGCATCGGCCTGGATCTGCACGATGATCTCGGCCAGCAACTCTCCGGCCTGGCGCTCATGACCAAGGGGCTGGAGCTCAAACTGGCGCGGCGGAAAGCCGGCGAGGCCGACGAGGCCGCCAGGATTCACAAGCTCGTGCAGCAGACGATCAACCATACCCGCGACCTGATCCGCGACTTTGCGACGCTGGACTTGAAAGAGGATGATTTGCCCGCCGCGCTCAGCCGGTTGGCGTCGCATGCTTCGGAGGTGTTCAATATCTCCTGCTGGTTCAAAGGGAACGGGACACTGCCCGCACTGGAACCAGACGCTGCCAGGCAGCTATACAAGATCGCCCAGGAGGCCGCGACCAACGCCATCAGACATGGCAAGGCCAAATCCGTCGGCATAAGCCTGGCCTGCCGCCCTGACAGACTCGTTCTGACAATTCACAACGATGGTGTGCCATTCCCCAAGCTGCAGGGGACCTCGACCGGCATGGGGCTGAGAATCATGAACTACCGCGCCAACCTCATCGGCGCGTCGCTGGAAATCGGAGCCGTCACCCCCGCCGGCCCAAGCGTTATCTGCTCCGTGCCCTTGGCGGCGAAGCCGCAATCCGGATACTCCGCTTGATGAAGGTCCGTCCGGATCTCACGCGCGGTCATGGCCGAGTGCGGCTCATCCAGTGTCCACGCGGCGGGCTTCTGTTTGCCGGCGGAGGTTGAGCACAGCAGCAGGCAGTCCTTTTCGTCCGGGAGCGGGAGACGACGCGCAATCCGAGATACGGACAACTCGTCGGCATGCCGGGGTTGACAATCGCCATGAATGTGGTTTCATACCAGCCATGAAAGCACAGAAGCTGGCGGCATTAGCCGGGATATTCGTGTTGGCGGCGGGTTGTGTTAAGACCGTAAATGACACTAAAGAGCCCGTCCTGAGCCCCGCGCTGGCCCTGTTCAAAGACAAGTTCGAAAGCCGCTATGAGCGGTCTGTAGGCCAGGTGTACAGGGCGGCGGCGGATGCGGTCAGGGCTAACGGCACGATCTCCCGGGAGAATGTTATTAGCTCTGGTCCCAACCAGGTGAAGACCATCGAAGGCAAGATCAACAAGCGGGATGTCTGGGTGAGAGTCGAGCCGGTTGATCCGAGCGTCACCTCGGTGAAGGTCCAGGTGCGCACCAGGGTGGGGGGCACGGACCTTACTTTGGCGCAGGAGCTCCAGAAGCAGATCGCCATCAACCTGGTAGCGCAGTAAGTCCTGCGCGGGAAGCATCCACGCCGCGGAGCGACCCACGGCGGACGCGTTCGGTGGGCGCGGCTCGGCCGCCCAATTCCAACCTCTATCCTTTGCTGCAGGCTTTCCGCTGGAAACGAGGCATCAGTGGGAACCGGCTCCTGGCTATTCTCAAGTGGTGCCCGCGACAGGACTTGAA
>CAZHEW010000345.1:0-4197 GCA_964531815.1 uncultured Verrucomicrobiota bacterium | reverse complement strand
CTCCCCAGCGTCTGACCGCCTCTTGCACCCGCGGCGAATTGCGGCTGCGGGCGAGGATGCGGATCGAGTGCCCCGCCTCGTGAAGTTGCCGGAGAATCTCCCAGCCAACGAATCCTGTAGCCCCAGTGACGAAGACCTTCATGCCAATCAATCTAGTCCAGCCCGTACTTCTCGATCCACGCTTGCGGGATCGTCCCGAAACTCAGCAGCCAGTCGTTGAACCGCAGCAGACTCCAGCCGCGCCCCGCCATCAGGCGTTGCCGCAGCCGCTCATTCTCCAGCCGGCCCAGCCAATAGCTCATGGGCACCGCAGGTTGGGCGGTGTACCAGTTTGCGTCGGCTTCCGCCCGCGCGCGGGTGAAGCCAACATTCCGTTGCAGGTGCCGCACGGCCTGTTCATGGCTGTAACGCCCGGTTTGCAGCCGGAGGTCCACAAGGATGCGATGGCAGCGCCACAGCGCGTCATGCAGTTGCTGGACGGGCAGCCACGGCGACCGGTCAATTCGCAGGTCCATCAGCATTTGCTCGCACCAGAGCGTCCAGCCTTCATAGAAGACCGCATGGGCGAACAGCCGCCGCCACCGGCGCGGATGACGGTTCGCCGTCACAAACTGCAGGTGGTGGCCGGGGTAACCTTCGTGGGCGCAGGTGAGCGGAAGGCCGAAATGCTGCTGCTGCTCGGCGAGCTTTTCCGCCCGGGTTTGCTTCGTTGTGCTCAGGTCATTCACCCAGAAGATTCCGCGCTGGGCCTTCACGAACGCGGGCGGGGGCTGGTATGCCGCCGTGGGAATCACCGTGCGCAGGAACTCGGGCACCGGTTTGACCTGGAGCACCTCGCCCTCCGGGAACGACACCGCGTGCGCCCGGCGAAATCCTTTGGCAATGCGGCGGGTTTCCTCCTGGTAAAGCTCCAGCAACGGTTTGGCGGGGCGCCAGTTCGCCCGCGCCTCGGCAATGATTCGGTCGGCTGCACGGATGCGGCCGAAGCGCGCGCAGGCGGCCTTGAGAAGCCGCCCGATGCGCTCCACTTCGCCTAGCGCAAAAGCTTCCACCTGGCCGAGTGTGTAATCCAATCCCAGCTCATCCCGCACACGGCGTTGCAGGGCCACGGCTCCTATGGCGAAGGAGCCCTTTGGCGCCAGCGGGCGCTGCTTCACCCGGTCCCGGTATCGCTGCAGGGCCTTCCGGGTGGCGCCAACCACCGCCTCATCACCCGGCTGTGGTCCTGCCGACTGGAGGAACTTCCCGACGCCTTCCAGCAGTCTCATCCCACCGACGACGGTCTGTTCCATGACCCGCAGCCATACGCGCTCGGGGGTACGGACAACCGCCGCGGCTTCGTCCAGGAAACCGGGCGCCTGCCTGAGGAGCGAACGCAAGTTGCGCGCCGCGCGCCGGGGTTCCTCATCTCCGCGCTGCAGTTCGTGGAGCAGGACGTTGAGCAGGTGATCGGGGGCGTTCGGTTCGAGCGCATGACGCTTCCGGGAATAATCCTCGCATTCCTTCAATAGCAGGCTGCGCAGGGCCAGCCGGTCAAGCTGTTGCTCGTTCGTCAACTCCCGCGGTGAAAGCCCCTCCAGCGCGCGCAGCGCAGATTGGCGTTCGCGCTCGCGCTTCCTCTGAAACTCCACCGTCAGGCGCCCCAGCTTCCCCTCGCCGTCACGCAGCCCGGCGGCGATCGTGCAAAAGGTCGGGTGATCCTGGAGCAGCGTCTCGAAATAACGCGAGAGCAGCCCCTCGAACTGTCTGGCAGTCCTGTTCATGCCTTAAGCAATGCATGAAAACGCCGCGCTTGCACGAACGAATTGAGGCCCCGGCGGTAGAGTGCCTGGTGTTACCTTAACCCTTGCAGCCGCACGTTTCCGACTAGCGATGCTATTTGACACTGCCCTGGAACGCCCGCCGGCGCACAAGGGGACCACATCGTGGGTAGGTTCTCGTAATCCGCCATAGACCCGGCACTTGCGTCAAATTACCCTCCTGGCCAGCTCCAAAACCGGCCTAACCCACTGAGGTGCGGGCACTTTGGCTGGTTTGACACCTCCGCCGCTCCTGAACATTCGGCAAACCCGCCGCCGCGTCAGCCGAGCCCTGCAGGAGCCAGTGCCTAGCCAGGTACGAGGTAGCACCAGGCTTAATAGAATTTCTATTAAGCCTGGTGCTACCTCGTACGTGGCTCGTACGTAGCTCGTACCTGGCTCGTACAGGGCCCCCCGCCGTGGGCGGTGGACAAAGCCGGACACTCTGAGATGGCAAATGGGGATGTCGCGAGCCGGCCGGGACGGCCGACGCACCTTGAATTTCGGATTTCCTGGGGTCCGCAGCACCGTGAGGAGGAAATCCGGCCGTCCGGCCAAGCAAAGACCGAGCGGATTGTTCGGGGGGGAGGCGGCCTGCAAAACGGCCAATTCCCCACCTGCGGGCCGGGTGCCGGCACGGAGACCGGTTAACCGAATCTTTACCGCCGCTCCTTTCTGAACGGGTCGTCGTTCATTCTTCCCGATTATCCCCGCCCCTGCACTTCTGAGGCGATTGAAGTTGATAATGCCGGGAATGGCGCCGCTGCGGGGGTGGGGCGCGGCGTGCGCGAGCATGTTCAGCTCCCGGAAAGCAGAAAGAAAAGCTGGCAGGAAAGGCTTGAAATATTGCGAGGACCTGATGTAAACACAATCCTGTGGGTTTCCGAGGGCAACCAGGTTGCGGCTGTAGTCGGCTTAAAGGGCTGAAGGAACTATTGTACACTCAAGCGTCAGGCGTATGCTCCCCCAGCAAGAACAATCCACACCCTCACTGACCCGCGACTGGTTTACGACGACCCACTGGAGCGTGGTGCTCGCCGCCCGGCAACCCGACACGCCCGGAGCCCAGCAGGCGCTGGAACGGCTTTGCCAGACCTACTGGTATCCCCTCTATGTCTTCATCCGCCACCAGGGCTACTCCCCCGATGATGCCCAGGACCTGACGCAGGCCTACTTCGAGCGCGTGTTGGCGCGGAATTACTTCGATCAGGCGGACCCCGACAAAGGACGATTCCGCGCCTTTCTGTTGGCGCGACTCAAGCACTTCCTGTCCGACCAGCGCGACCGCGACCGGGCTGCCAAACGCGGTGGTGGCGCAACCGTGCTTTCGCTGGATGCGCAGGCCGCCGAGCAACGTTACCGGTTGGAGCCTGTGGACGCGATGGCCCCGGACAGGCTCTATGAGCGGCGCTGGGCCTTTACCGTTCTCGCACAGGCGCGCGAGAGGTTGAAGCAGGAGTTTGTAGCCGCCGGCAAGAGCGAACTGTACGAACAACTGAACGCGCTCGAGATGGGCGAGGAGACGGGCCACACCTACGCGGAGGTGGGGCAGCGGCTCGGCATGAGTGTAGACGCCATCAAGTCGGCGGTCGTGCGGCTGCGGCGGCGCTACGGCGAACTCCTGCGGCAGGAGATTGCCCAAACCGTGGCCACCGCCTCTGAAATTGACCAGGAAATTCGGCACCTGATGGCGGCGATTGCGGAATGATGCGAGACGGAATCCTTCGCACCTCCGAACCCGGCGCGCGGGCATCCTGCCCACTTATGAGTTCCGACCGGCCAAAGCGGGCAAGATGCCCGCGCTCCGGGCCTTCGCCCTTCCGTGCCCGCCTCAGAAACCGAGGGCGGAAGATTCCGCGCCACTTTGGGCGCGGTTTTCCTCTGAATGAGTTGAAAGCATACGTTTCAAGAGTCGCGCATAGCTAAACCGAGACAGTGCCCGGAGTGCGGCGCTGCGCTTCCGCCGGAAGGGCCCGGCGGCGTCTGCCCGTTCTGTGCCCTGCGCGAAGCCTTGGCCGCGCCCGACGAAGCCTTGGAACCGGGTTTGACCGAGAAACCCGGCGACCGCATCGGGCGCTACAAACTGCTCGAACAGATCGGCGAAGGCGGCTGCGGGGTGGTCTATATGGCCGAGCAGACCGAACCCCTTCGGCGGCGGGTCGCCCTCAAGATCGTCAAGCTGGGCATGGACACCCGGCAGGTCATCGCCCGCTTCGAGGCCGAACGCCAGGCGCTGGCCCTGATGGACCATCCCAATATCGCCAAGGTCCTGGACGCCGGCGCCACCGACACCGGCCGGCCCTATTTCGTCATGGAACTGGTCCGAGGGATCAAGATCACCGACTACTGCGACCAGACTCAGCTCGATACCAAAGGCCGCCTGGACCTGTTCATGCAA